>JABGTH010000275.1 GCA_018647275.1 Paracoccaceae bacterium | reverse complement strand
TTGTACCGGAAATATTGCGTGTCCCGCCAGAGCCAGCACCTGTGGCATCAATGGCTTCGTGCATAGCATCAATCACGACAGGATTTTGACCCATGCCAAGATAATCGTTTCCGCACCAAACAGTTATGTCTTTTTTGGTCCCGTCTTCACGGGTCCACTCAGCATGAGGGAATTGACCGTTTTGGCGTTCGATATCGACAAAGGTGCGGTAGCGCCCTTCTTCATGCAAACGTTCAATCGCTAGGTCTAGCTGTTCGGTATAGTCCAAGACATCGCTCCGTGCCGTCTTCCTCATGTACGCTCTAATATAACCTCTTTTCTGTCCATTCAATGCACATAAATGTGCGCAGATGGTCGCAGCCATGTGCGCTGGGGCTGGACAGCAAGTTTGCAGCATATACGCTATCTATTAAATATGCTTTCATTACAATATCCGGAGCCTTTCCATGAGCCTAAATAAAGTTCTTTCCAAGATCGACACAGATCTTCCTAACGCGACAGAACGCCTGCTGGAACTGCTGCGTATCCCGTCAATTTCGACCGATCCAGTCTTTGCAGATCATTGCCAAACCGCAGCAGATTGGTTGGTCGCTGACCTTCAAAGCCTTGGTGTCCCAGCCACAAAACGCCAAACACCGGGCCATCCAATGGTGGTTGGACATGTAGAGGGCGAAGGGCCACACATCCTTTTCTATGGACATTATGATGTACAACCCATTGATCCTATTGACCTTTGGGACAACGATCCGTTTGACCCACAGATAGAAGACACCGCCAAAGGCAAGGTTATTCGCGGTCGCGGTTCATCCGACGACAAAGGTCAGTTAATGACATTTGTCGAAGCCTGTCGTGCGTGGAAAGAAGTGAATGGCAATTTACCGTGCCGCATAACGTTTTTCTTTGAGGGCGAAGAAGAGTCAGGGTCACCGAGCCTTGTGCCATTTATGCACGAAAACGCGGACGAGCTGCGCGCCGACATTGCGCTGATCTGTGATACAGGCCTGTTTGAAATCAAAACTCCCGCGATTGTAACCATGTTGCGCGGTCTACTGGGCGAAGAGTTCAGCATCACCGGCCCAACATTGGACCTACATTCGGGCATGTACGGCGGGATTGCGATGAACCCGATCCGCGTAATGTCCAATGTCGTTGCATCCCTTCACAACGAAAACGGGCGCGTTACAATCCCTAACTTCTACGATGGAGTTCAAGACCTTTCCGACGAATTGGAAGCACAATGGCAGGGCCTCGCGTTTGACCACGCCACCTTCTTGGGTGATATAGGGCTATCCAAACCAGCGGGCGAACAAGATCGCACGCCACTTGAAATGATCTGGTCACGCCCAACCTGTGAAGTGAACGGTATCTGGGGTGGCTATACTGGTGAAGGCTTCAAAACCGTGCTGCCATCAAAAGCAAACGCCAAGATCAGCTTTCGTTTGGTCGGGGATCAAGATCCAGACGCCATTCGGGCCAACTTCCGCCAAATGGTGCAGGACCAACTGCCCGAAGACTGTAGCGTAGAATTTCACGGCCACAGCTCTGGCAGCGCATCAGTAACCGAAACCACTGCCCCTGCCTTTGAACAAGCGCGCGCGGCTCTGACAACAGAATGGGGTGTTCAAGCTGCATATATTGGATGTGGTGGTTCAATCCCTATCGCGGGGCACTTCCAAAACATCTTGGGCACGACACCGATGTTGGTTGGGTTTGGCAAAGATGATGATGCCATCCATTCACCAAATGAAAAATACGACCTGTCCAGCTTCCACCATGGCATTCGCTCATGGGCACGCATCTTGGACGCTTTGACCTAAGACATAAAAAACGGAGCTGGGGACTGCTCCCTACTTCACAACACTTTGATATTTAAGAGAACTGCGCGTATGTGCGCCACTTTTCAACGAATACTGGGAAAGTGGCGCGGTTGACGGGACTCGAACCCGCGACCCTCGGCGTGACAGGCCGATACTCTAACCAACTGAGCTACAACCGCGCATACGGGCGGGATAGACCGCCTTCACAGGGGCGTCAATAACAAATGCCGCCCCTGTGAAAATTCATTCAGATCAGCGTGATAGACAACTTGCTTGACGAGCCAATTCTTCGATCTCGTCCCATTTGCCAGCGTTGACCAAATCGTTTGGTGCAACCCAGCTGCCGCCAGCACATACAACATTGGACAGCGCCAAATACTTGGCAGCGTTTGTTGGGTTGATGCCGCCAGTTGGGCAGAATGAAATCTGTGGAAGTGGACCACCAATGCCTTTGATCGCGTCAACGCCACCCGCAGCCTCAGCTGGGAAGAACTTAAGCATATCATAGCCACGCTCGAGAAGGCCCATCGCTTCAGACGCAGATGCAGCACCCGGCAAGATTGGCAAATCAGCCGCCTCACATGCGTCTAGCAATGTATCTGTTGCCCCCGGCGACACGCCAAAAGTTGCGCCAGCCGCTTTAGCGGCTGCGACGTCTGCGGGTGTAATCAATGTCCCTGCCCCAACATGGCC
>JABGTH010000288.1 GCA_018647275.1 Paracoccaceae bacterium | reverse complement strand
GTAAACAGCCGCGTGGATTTCACCGCCAGTGTCCACGATGGATGCGTCTTCTGCGCGAAATCCAAGCTGAACAAGGCCATCGGCTATGTCAAAGCCTGCGACCCTGATATGATCGCCTTCAAAGATGCCGCCCGCTGATAATCCGGTCACCAAATTCATAGCAGGTGAGCCAATAAAACTGGCGACGAAAGCGTTGGCAGGGCAGTCATAGATTTCAGTCGGGCTGCCCACTTGCTGTACGACCCCGCCTTTCATGACGACCACACGGTCTGCTAATGTCATGGCTTCGATCTGATCGTGGGTCACGTAAATCGTTGTGACCTTCAACTCGTGGCTTAGGTTCTTGATTTGGGCACGGGTCGAAACCCGCAGCTTTGCGTCCAGATTGGAAAGAGGTTCATCCATTAAGAAGACATTGGGCTCACGCACAATTGCACGAGCCAATGCCACGCGTTGGCGTTGGCCACCAGATAGTTCTGCGGGTTTGCGGTGTAGGAACTCATCTAGTTCAACCATGGCAGAGGCACGCATCACACGTTCTTCATGTTCAGCCTCCGGGATTTTCCGTACTTTTAAAGGGAAACGAATGTTTTCGTACACATTCATGTTCGGGTATAAAGCATAGGATTGGAACACCATCGCAACATCACGATCTTTGGGGTCCAAATCATTGACTCGAATGCCGTCAATCAGGATGTCGCCACCTGTTACGTCCTCTAAACCAGCGATCATACGCATGGTTGTCGTCTTGCCGCAGCCTGATGGCCCAAGCAGCACAAGAAACTCTTGATCCGCAATTGTAAGGTTGAAGTCTTCAACCCCAACGAAGGTTCCCCATCGCTTTGATAGATTGCACAATTGGATTTCGGCCATGCAGTCCCCCCGGATGATCATTGATCATTTTGCATACGTTTGCAAAAAGGATAGACTTTGATCAAACGCTCATGCAAGCTAATTTTGCAAACGTATGCAAAATACTGATGCGGTTCGATGCAAAGCCCTTTGTATCAAAGGAAAAAAGGAAAATACGTTGAGTTTTCAAGCTGAAAAACAAGTGATACGGGAATACTACTCCGCTTTGGACAATGCCAAAGGGGATGGAATCACCGCCGTTCTGGGCCGGTACACTGCCGAAAACTACACATGGCGCGCTTTTCATCCTTTTCATTTGCAGACGGATTCAGAAACGGTGTCGGACCTATTCTGGAAGCCGTTTCGCGGTGCTGTAACGTCCATGCAACGGCGGATGGATGTCTTTTTCGCGGGTAACAACTTCATCGACGACGGTGGTTCAGTTTGGGTTTGTTCGATGGGTCACTTGATGGGGTTGTTTGACGCCCCTTGGTTGGGAATTCAGCCAACCGGCAAAATGATCATGCTACGTTATGCTGAGTTCCACAAAATTGTAGATGGCAAGATCGCCGAAACTGCATTCTACTTTGATATTCCACATTTTATGATGCAGGCAGGCTATAAACCTTTTCCAAATCAAGCCGCCGCACACATGGTCCAACCTGGACCCGCACCCCATGACGCGCTGTTGTTTGACGATGCTGATCCCGAAGAGGGGCAAAAGACATTAGACGTCATGCATAAAATGATCAGCGACTTGGGGCAATGGAACAGCGGTTTGCCACTTGAGGAAGAGCTAGCCCTAACTTGGCACGACGACATGATCTGGTGGGGTCCTGCGGGTATTGGAGCTACTTATACGATCGCTCGCTATGCTCAGCAACATTCAGGGCCATTCCGCGCTGGGCTAAGCGACCGATCGGGAACAGGCCACATCGCCCGTATCGCTGAGGGCAATTATAGTGGCTTCTTTGGTTGGCCAAACTTCAAGGCAAAAGCAACAGCTGGATATCTGGGGCTGCCATCCAATGACAAACTTTGCGAGTTTCGGGTTATAGACGTTTATCGACGGGATGGGGACAAGCTCAAGGAAAACTGGGTGTTTCTCGATATGTTGCACTTTTTCAACCAGCAAGGTGTAGACATTTTGGGAGAACTGGAAGGCGTGCAGGAATGAAATACATCGACACGCACCATCACCTTTGGGACTTAAATGCGGTTTCCTATCCGTGGCTTGAGGCAAAGGGCGTAACGCGTTTCTTTGGTGATCCCGCACCCATCCAACGCAATTACCTAATTGATGAGTTCAGCGCAGAGGCGGCACCTTTTGGTTTTGTGGGCTCTGTTCATGTTCAAGTGGGGGCTGCGGATGCGTGGGAAGAAGCCAAATGGGTTCAAGAAGTCGCCGATGCAAATCCCGATTGGCCGATGGCGCAGGTCGTTTTTTGTGACCTGACTCGCCCAGATCTAGCAGATCAACTTGACCGTTTCCAAACCCTGTCTACCGTGCGTGGGGTGCGCCAGATTGTTGGGCGTGCGCCGGGTGAAGATGCACAAACCGGTACCAATGAATTGGCCCAGTCAGATGCGTTTTTGGAAGGGTTAAAAGCAGTCGGTGAACGCGGTTTAACTTTCGATTTACAACTTATTCCCGAGCTGATGCCTGCGATAGCTGAGGTGTTGCAACAGGTGCCGCAGACCCGCGTTGCACTTTGCCACGCAGGATCCCCACATGATCGCAGTCCTGAGGGGTTGCGGGAGTATGCCCAAGCTCTGCGTTCGCTTTCTCAACTGCCGCAAGTTTATTGCAAACTGTCCGGCCTTGGTATGTTTGATCACAATTGGAGTGCGCAAAGCATCCGACCAATCGTTGATATCTGTTTAGATCAGTTTGGGGCTGAGCGCTGTATGTTCGGTTCAAATTTTCCAGTTGATAAACTGTACTCAAGCTATGAAAAAATCGTGCAAAGTTACTTTAGGATTGTACCAGATGGAATGCAAAGATCTGTGTTTGCAGATGCTGGTCGAGCATTTTATCGGCTTGTTGAGTAATGTGTATTCGTTAGCATACGGAGCCTGAATTATGCATACTTAAACTGGTTTCTTGTTTATCTGTTATGTCGCTGCGATTGGGTTGATGAGTTTAGGTGCTAACTTTCGTGCGTGCACAATTCTAAGAGCGCAGAATGTGACCTTTTAACTGGTGACGGTTACCTTACTAATTGCTGCGAAACAGTTTCCAGATCGAGCTCCCGCAAGCAATTTGATACAGACGCCCTGCCTTTACTACGACCACGTTCGTTGTTTCTGGAGCCTGACATCTCCAAAAGCGCTGCTAATTTTTCATATAACTTAATCACAT
>JABGTH010000297.1 GCA_018647275.1 Paracoccaceae bacterium | reverse complement strand
CGCTGACTTCGCGCGAGCAGAACAAATATTAGAGAGACGCAATGGACATTAGACTAGGCAACGGATTTGACGTGCACGCTTTTGGACCGGGCGACCATGTCATCCTATGTGGCGTTAAAGTTCCGCACACCCACGGATTGGTTGGGCACTCAGACGCAGACCTTAGTATGCACACGGTAACCGATGCTATCTACGGCGCATTAGCTAAGGGTGATATTGGACAGCACTTTCCGCCAAGCGACCCACAATGGAAGGGTGCAGAAAGCCATATCTTCCTAACGCACGCGGTTGAGTTGGCGAAAAGCATAGGCTTTTCAATATCTAACGTCGATTGCACCTTGATCTGTGAGTTCCCCAAAATCGGCCCACGCAGTCACGAAATGCGCGTTGAAATGGCGCGCTTGATGGGGATGGATCTGGACCGCGTGTCGGTCAAAGCCACGACATCCGAGCGCTTGGGCTTTACCGGACGGGGTGAAGGGATCGCCTGCATTGCAACTTGTACACTGGTGAAATTATGAAACTTGCAACGATGATCGGTACCCTCATGGGGGTTGGATATATCCGTCCTGCACCGGGCACTTGGGGCTCGTTTGTTGCCCTACCTTGGGCGTGGCTGGTTCATATCATTGGCGGCTTTCCGCTTTTGCTCATCGGCACCATTGCTGCGTTTTTTAAGGGCTGGTGGGCCACGTCCAAGATGACGGAAGGGTCAGCCGACCACGATCCGTCAGAAATCGTCATCGACGAGCTGGTGGGTCAATGGATTGCCCTGATGCCTTTGTCCTTTGCAGCATGGAACAGCGAAATTCCAATTCACGTAATGTGGCCTGGCTGGATCGCGGCATTTGCCCTGTTTCGCCTGTTCGACATTTGGAAGCCATGGATTATCGGCTGGGCTGACAAACGTGGCGATGCGCTAGGTGTTATGCTGGATGATGTCATCGCAGGCGTCTTTGCCGCCATCGGCGTGATTATTATGGCCGGTGTTGCACACAGGCTATTCATCGGATGAATCTTGCCACACGAATACTTGATTTAGCGAAACAAAGTCAAATAATGATTGCCACCGCAGAAAGCTGCACTGGCGGCATGGTTATGGCCGCACTGACTGATATCGCCGGTTCGTCAGCAGTGGCTGAGCGTGGATTTGTCACCTACACTAACAATGCCAAGATGCAGATGCTGGGCGTTTCTGGTGCCGCATTAGACGCACACGGTGCCGTCAGCGAACAGGTGGCCGCAGAGATGGCAACGGGTGCGCTGCGCAATTCTGAGGCCACTTTGAGCGTTTCAATCACAGGCATCGCAGGACCGGGTGGATCAGATCATAAACCCGAAGGTCGCGTTTGCTTTGGCATCGCCGATAACAAAAACTGCGTGACAGAGACTGTCGAATTTGGGGCGTTGGGTCGGACCAATGTACGTGAAGCGGCACGTGACCATGCCCTGCAAAAGTTACTGGATCGACTGAACCAAAAAAGCAGGATCATTCCCTAAATCCAACGTAGGTATAACGTCGGTATTATGTCGGTATCGCGTAGGTGCAGCCCTACGAACCAACAAAACCTCAATTCGCACAATTTTTAATCAATCCGACCCTTAGTCCGCTTGATTATTAAGCACTCCGCTTTTCGCCCTCTTTTTAAGCGTTGAAATGTCACTTTGCTGCGTTTTCTAGCCAAAGTTCGTTTAGGACCGCCGCAATTAAACTGATTCCGATGGGAGAATAGATATGAACGGAGCTGATACAGCTTGGATCATCACAGCCACCGCGTTGGTGCTAATGATGACATTGCCGGGCCTTGCCCTTTTTTATGGTGGCCTAGTGCGTGCGCGTAACGTTCTTAGCGTCTTTATGCATTGCTATGCGATTGCCTGCTTAATGAGCGTCTTGTGGTTCTTCTTTGGTTACTCGATCGCATTTGGTGGCGGCGACAGCGGTTACTGGGGTGGCTTGGACAAGATGATGTTGCTTGGCGTTACGTCAGACAGCCTATCGGGTACATTGCCTGAAGTTCTGTTCTTTGCCTTTCAGATGACATTCGCAATCATCACTCCAGCATTGATTGTTGGTGCATATGTAGAACGTATGAACTTTGGTTTCGTTTTGACCTTCTCAGCAGCGTGGATGTTGTTGTGCTATGCGCCAGTTGTTCACTGGATATGGGGCGGCGGCTTCCTAGCTGACGGTGGCATCTTTGGTGAAACCGGCGTTCGTGATTTCGCGGGTGGTATTGTCGTTCACGAAACCGCAGGTATTGCCGCACTTGTTCTGGCCGTCTTCTTGGGCGCACGCAAAAACCAAAACACACCGCCACATAACCCTGGCATGGTGATGATTGGTGCAGCCCTTCTATGGGTTGGCTGGTTTGGCTTTAACGGTGGTTCACAGCTTGCTGCAGATGGCGGCGCTGCAATGGCGATCACAGTCACACATATCTCAGCAGCAACAGCATCCCTGACATGGGCACTGTGGGAGCGTATCAAATTTGGCCGCGCCTCTTTGGTTGGTATCGTAACTGGTACTATCGCAGGTCTCGCATCCATCACACCAGCATCTGGTTTTGTGGGTCCAGTTGAGGCCTTGATCATTGGTGCGATCGCCGGTGTTGGTTGCCAAGAAGCGGTAAACTTTGTGCGCAACAAATGCAAAATTGACGACACATTGGACGTTTTCGCGGTGCACGGTGTTGGCGGTATCTTTGGTACCATCATGATCGCGGTATTCGATGCCGGTTCATGGACTGCGCAGTTGGGTTCACTCGCAATCGTTGGTATTTATACGCTGGTTGTAAGCGTTGTATTGGTTTTGATCATTCGTTTGTTCATCCCGATCCGCGTTGACGAAGAGACTGAAGTGAACGGTCTTGATCTCGCAGTCCACGGCGAACGTGCATACGACATGAGCAGCTAAACGCTGAGCATCATAAGATAGGTAATGCGGGCCCCCTAGTGGGCCCGTTTTGCATTTAAGAGGGTTGTGAAGGTCTTTAGATCTTCGCCCTGCACTGCGGCCCACAGAGCACTTGCGACTGCTGATCCCACCAATCCGTTTGCCTTTTTCAACAACTTTTCTTTGCGCACTGAAAGCGGCATGGGCGCTGCAAGATCATGGGTGACTGTGTGATCATTAACGTCCGTGACGATGCGCACTTTGGATTGCATCTCAGATAGTGTTTCATCCCCGGTGACTGCTACTTTCTGCGCCAAACGGCTAAGCGACTGATCCTTTGCTGCACCATCATTATAGTGCTCAATATCCCCTGTGTTGATCCCTGACAAAGCCATAGCAGCGGTTTGTGAATAACTAAATTTACACTCAAGACCTGTTCGCGGCTCCGCGATATTGCACACAGTCAACCAACGTGGATGCGTGGTTACATGGACGCTTTGGATCGTTTCAGTTTCGACGCTCACATCTGCTAAGGCCTCAAGCATCGCATGTAGACCGTGACAACAGGCGTGGAATTTGTGGCTGACGGTTTCCATTTGCCATGCGCCCTGCCCGATATTTGTTGGGTTGTGCTGACCGTGATGTGTTTCCCCAAATCCAAGCGGACCTTCCAATCCATCGTCCGCAGACGTCATCCCCGATTGCGCCCAAAGCGCTGCTTCGACACCGCAGCGCGCGGCCAGCCCTGCATTCAATGGTTTGCCCATCGTTCCGAATTGGGATTTGAGTCCTGACGCCATCGTGCTTGCCAAGCCAAGTGCCGCGCGAATTTGGGCGTCAGACAGTTTAAGCAAGCGTGCCGCTGCGATCGTTGCACCGAAGGCACCCGCCGTGGCGGTTTGATGATAGCCGATTTGATAATGATCACGCCCCAACCAAAGACCAACGTGGACGGAGGCTTCGGCGCCTATTAGGGCGGCGTCGATCATATCGGGGACCGATGCATCAACGTGCTGCGAAATTGCGAGAGCTGCCGATACCACTGCCACTGAGGGATGCCCGATATGTGCGAAATGCGTGTCGTCGAAATCCAATGCATGGGACAGTGTGCCGTTTATCAGCGCCGTATTGGTCGGTGATCCTGTGTCGCCACCTAGGACTTGGCACGGGCCCTGTGTTGCGTTTGCAGTGACGAAGCCATCAAAACTGCCCTCTGCGGCGCCCGCCAATCCGCAAGCGGCCCAGTCTAACACCGACAATTGCATGACATCGCGCGCATAACTGTTTGGTTGTGCGTTCGCAAAAGCGATCAGATCGTTGGTAAGGGTCATCTATGGCTCCGGTCAGGTGAACGACCAAAGCGGATTTGCTTAGCCGTAAAGTGAGACAGCCCGCGCTTCGAACGCGCGGACAACACGTTGCATCGCCTCGTTAAACACAAGGCCGATGATCCCCTGCAGGATGGCGTTTTTAAATTCAAAATCAACAAAGAAGATGACGATGCACCCTGTTGGAGTGTCCTCAAACGCCCAATTGGATTTCATGTACTTAAACGGACCATCCAAATATTCTGTGTCTATCTTCATCTCATCTGGATACAGCGTCACATGGCTGCCGAACCGTTCGCGGAAAACTTTGAAAGAAATCACCAGATCCGCCTCAAGGACCACGCTTTGCTCAACCGGTGTTGTGGATCGAATACGCGCAGCGGCGCACCACGGCAAAAACTGGGGATAAGATGCCACATCGGCCACCAGATCGTACATCTGTTGGGCTGTGTATGGCAGAGGACGTGTTTCTGAGTGTGTGGGCATAACTTTTTTGCATTTTAATATGGTTATCGTTCAAATCCATGTGTTACGAAACCTTTGCAAATACAAGGGGTGAACATGCCACAGCGTCCATATGTCATCGATCAAATGATCTCGGCCAAATCCATTGCGGCACGGATTGAAGAGCTAAGTCACGTGCTTCAAGACGAATTCAACGGGACCGACAAACTGGTTGTTGTTGGCCTTTTACGCGGCTCGTTCGTGTTTATTGCT
>JABGTH010000313.1 GCA_018647275.1 Paracoccaceae bacterium | reverse complement strand
ACCCAAATGTGCCGAAACAATCGCCGCAACATCAACGAAATCGATCTTCCCCAGCTGTTTGGCTTTGCCGCCAGCGATCAGCACTGGAACCCGCTCGCGGGTGTGATCAGTGCCGATCCATGTCGGATCGTTGCCGTGATCTGCGGTGAAGACCATGATATCATCAGGGCCAAGGCGCGCGATCATCCCCCCGATTTCACGGTCGAACCACTCAAGGTGACGGGCATAGCCAGAAACATCACGGCGATGACCATACTGACTGTCAAACTCCACAAAATTCGCAAAGGTCAGACTGCCCTCAACGGCGTCACTCACCAGATCATCCAGATGCTGCATCAACTGGGCGTCGGTGCCTTTGCGCACCTCGCTAAAGCCCTGCATCGAAAAGATGTCACCTATTTTTCCAATCGCGTAGACGTATCGGCCTGCGTCTTGGACCCAATTGCTTAGGACAGGCGCGGGCGGCATTATTGCGTAATCACGTCTGCGCGGTGTGCGTTCAAAACGACCCGTTTCGCCGACAAAAGGACGGGCGATAACGCGGCCCAGTTTCATTTTGTGCAACATAGGCGCAAGGCGCTCACAAAGGTCCAACAGCCGCTCTAACCCAAAGGTTTCTTCATGCGCTGCGATCTGCAGGACGCTGTCGACAGAGGTGTAGCAGATGGGTTGACCCGTTTGCATATGGGCAGCGCCAAATTCGTCGATGACACCTATGCCAGACGCGTGACTGTTGCCTAAGATACCGTCGACATTGGCAATTTCACATATCGCTTTGGTCACCTCATCGGGGAACGCAGGCGTCTCATCTGGGAAATAGTGCCAATCCCAAGGAACCAGTAATCCCGCCAATTCCCAGTGGCCTGACGGAGTATCCTTGCCCTTAGACACTTCTTGGGCCGCGCCCCAAGTGCCGGTCGCTGGCGCACCATCAAAGGCACGCCCGTTCGCCAAAGCCTCTGCGTGGAACATGCCCAACGCTGCAAGGTTTGGAATATTTAGGGGGCCACTACGCCCGTCTTCGGCCAATCCATCGGTGCAAGCCTGCGTGATGTGACCAAAGGTGTTTGATCCTGTATCAGGAAAATCACCGTTGAAATATTGACCGGCGTCCGGCGCCCCGCCAATACCGACAGAATCCAGAACGACCAAAAACGCACGCCCTTTTGCAGACACTTCGTTGACTGCCATTAACCAATTCTTTCGTGAATAAGGTTGGGTAGCGTTGGCTTTGTGCTGCCAATCTTAATGGCGGCGCGAAGTGCCCGTTCAGCTGCATCAGCTCGATCTGGGCGACCCGCGTGTACAACAGCCAGAGGTTGACCTTTGCTCACTTTTGCCCCCAAGCGCACGACGTCTGTATAGCCAACAGAAGGATTGATCTGGTCCGTTTCAACAGAGCGGCCACCGCCCATTGCAACAACCGCCATACCCAAGGCTTCGCCATTGATGGCTGTGATAAAGCCCGATTGCTGCGCCGAAACTTCGCGGATCACAGTTGCTTCGGGCAAGAAACGCGCCCAGTTTTCTGCAAACTTCACAGGACCGCCCATGCCAGCGATCATCTGGGCAAAGCGTTCAGCCGCGCGGCCATCACGAAGAGCGTTGACAATCATTTCAGCGCCTGTCTGCACATCATCCGTTAATTTTGCATTGGCCAACAATACGCCGCCCAAGGCCGCACAAATATCAACCAAAGGGCCTTTGGGGCTAAGGGTCATAACGCGCATAACTTCAGCGATTTCCAACGCATTGCCCAGCGCAGGAGCCAAGGGTTGGTTCATATCGCTAATTACTGCAGTAGTGCGGCAGCCTGCGGCATTAGCCGTTTTTGTCAGTCCCTCTGCCAAACCACGCGCTTGCGCGATGTCTTTCATAAAGGCACCGCTGCCGGTTTTAACGTCTAGCACCAAACCATCCAAACCGCCCGCCAATTTCTTGGAAAGGATCGAGGCTGTGATCAGGTCCATGCTTTCGACCGTCGATGTCACATCGCGCACCGCATACAAGCGCTTGTCTGCTGGTGCGATCGATGCGCTTGCACCCACAATGGCACAACCTGCTTTGGTCACAACATCACGGAATTTGCGTTCGCTTAGTTGTGTGCTTACGCCAGGGATGGATTCCAACTTATCCAACGTCCCGCCAGTGTGACCCAAACCGCGCCCAGAAATCATTGGAACAAATGCGCCGCAGGCTGCCAAGGCAGGGGCCAACAACAAGCTGACGCAATCGCCAACCCCACCAGTAGAGTGTTTGTCCAAGATCGGACCATCTAGTTTCCATGACATGACAGTCCCACTGTCACGCATCGCCATCGTCAACGCCACGCGACCAACATCGCCCAAGCCGTTCAGACAAACCGCCATAGCAAACGCACCCGCTTGTGCGTCACTTACGGTATGATCTGCCAACCCTTGAGCAAACCACGATAATTCTTGGCGGTTTGGCGTTTGGCGCTGTCTCAATTTCCCGATAACACCGCGTGCAGTAATCTCGTTCATTGCGGTTACTCTTTCAAAAACGCAGCATCAAAGGCACCAGGCAAAAGCGCATCCATGCGGATCACTTGCTCTTCTCCTGTTATAGTGGCCATTGTTATCTCGACATCAGCCTTGGTGAATTCAGCCAACTTTTGGCGGCATCCGCCACACGGCGGCACAGGCTTATCTGCACCCGCAACAACATAAGCCGCCACAAGTTCTGTTTCACCCGCAGCAATCATTGCCGCGATTGCACCAGCTTCGGCACATGTGCCTTCGGGATAAGCCGCATTTTCAACATTGCACCCGGAATAAACAGCCCCAGAAGGCGTACGAATAGCCGCCCCCACTTTGAACCGTGAATAAGGAGCATAGGCGTTTTCACGCACTGCAATGGCCGCGTCTTTAAGTGACATTTTATTTCCCAACAATTGTATCGAACGCAGCAGGTAAGGACACTTCGAGCAATTCCAAATCAGCCGAAGGGTTTGCATACCGCGTCTTCATGTCCGGTGGAATAACAAATGCGTCCCCTGCCTCAAGGGGATAAGGGTCACGTCCTTCCCCCTCAAGCGTCATGGTGCCCTCCATTACGAAGGTGAACAGAATATCGGTCGTGTGTTTGGTCCAATTTTGGGCCCCTTCGCCCACGCGGATCACATGAACGCCAGCAACGTCTTTTGTATGTTCAGCAATTGTTGTGTCGCGGCTTTGCAAGCCCGGAACACGGAACGGTTTCCATGTTGCCTCATCCACTTTGTGATGCACAAAACGCTGTCCATTGAATTGACGCGTTGGATTAGCAGGGCCGTTGGGCAACTGCATATCATGATCGATCGTTGTCACGTGTTCCGCGGGCACACCAATTTCGATCACTTCGATATTATCAGAAGCATATAAAACGCGGTGCCGAATTTGCGGCGGCTGAATGACGCAATTGCCCGCATAAAGGCGGAATGGTTCGCCTTGATCTTCATAAACCAGATCTACCCAGCCACGGTAACAGAATATCAACTGAAATCCGACCGTATGGTAATGAACCATGTCCGGCACAGGACCACCGTCTGGGATGCGAATATGGCTAGCGATAATCGAACCGCCCAAACGATCAGGGATCAGATCACGGTAATGCATACCTGCACGCCCAATAACCCAAGGGGCTTGGTCCGCCAGACGGCGCACCACGAAAGAATGAATTGTCTCAGGCATAGCCAAGGGTTCGTGCAGCGCTTCAATCGCGATCAGCGTCCCACCGGGGGAGGTCAGCGCGCGTTCGCCATCTGCAAAACCCGTTACGTCTTCGGTACGGATCAGCAATTGCCCCGCGTCGGTATTAAGGCCCGCATCAAGGCGCACAGACAAACCATGGCCCGAAAACACAGCAACAGCAGGGTCATCAGCTGGATAAATCATATCCATCCGCATCCCCAACATCTTATTGAAAAACCCAATATCACCACGCAAATCTTGCGTTGGTAAACAAACTTCTGCACATATCTCTGTCATGGGATGCAGCCTGATACGGTGCGGCCCAATTGGCAACCCATCCAGCGGTGTTCTTTACAATTAGCAACACAATGCTAGCATTCATAAAAGTAATAGTTTAATATTAAACTAAATTTAAAAATGCTGGAGGCTCTCATGTCCGATACCCCAAATCTACGCCAAGCCGCCCTTGATTATCACGAGTTTCCACGCCCCGGAAAGCTGGAAATCCGTGCGACAAAACCTTTGGCAAACGGACGTGATTTGGCGCGGGCCTACTCACCGGGCGTGGCTGAGGCCTGTTTAGAAATTCAGGCAAACCCAGCGGATGCAGCCCGTTATACATCACGCGCCAATCTGGTTGCTGTTGTCACCAATGGGACCGCAGTATTAGGCTTGGGCAACATCGGTGCGTTGGCCTCTAAACCCGTGATGGAAGGCAAGGCCGTTCTGTTCAAGAAGTTCGCGGCCATCGATTGCTTTGACATCGAAGTGAACGAAACCGATCCAGAAAAACTGGCGGACATCGTCTGTGCCCTTGAACCAACATTTGGCGCAGTGAACCTTGAAGACATTAAAGCGCCAGAGTGTTTCATCGTTGAAAAAATCTGCCGCGAGCGGATGAATATTCCCGTCTTCCACGACGACCAGCACGGCACTGCGATTGTTGTAGGTGCTGCGGTTAAGAACGCGCTCCACGTCGCTGGTAAACGGTTCGAAGATATCAAGATCGTTTCAACAGGTGGCGGCGCTGCAGGCATTGCGTGCCTTAACATGCTGCTAAAAATGGGCGTTAAGCGCGAAAACATCTGGCTTTGTGACATTCATGGGTTAGTCTATGAGGGCCGCGAGATCGACATGAACCCATCCAAGTCCGCCTTTGCCCAACCAAGCGACCTGCGCACGCTGGATGATGTGATCGCTGAAGCTGATCTATTTCTAGGACTGTCTGGCCCGGGTGTTCTTAAACAAGATCACGTACGTCAAATGACCCAACGACAGCCAATCGTGTTTGCACTGGCCAACCCGACCCCTGAAATCTTGCCTGACCTTGTGCGTGAAGTTGCCCCTGATGCAATTATCGCAACCGGGCGCAGTGATTTTCCAAATCAGGTAAACAACGTGCTGTGCTTCCCCTTCATCTTCCGCGGTGCGCTGGATGTGGGTGCGACAAAGATCAACGACGAAATGCAGCTGGCTTGTATTGATGGCATCGCCGAATT
>JABGTH010000065.1 GCA_018647275.1 Paracoccaceae bacterium | reverse complement strand
TAACGCCTTTTGGACGCAGGTCGACCAGCAATAGGTGCGTGTCTGTCCCGTGGGTCACGGTGTCCAAGCCACCTTTGTGCAATTGATCTGCAAGCGCTTGGGCGTTCAAAATAACCTGTTTAATGTAGTCCTTGAACTCTGGGCGCAGCGCTTCGCCGAATGCCACAGCCTTGGCTGCGATCACGTGCATCAGTGGACCGCCTTGGATGCCCGGGAAGATGGCAGAGTTGAATTTCTTCGCCAATGCCTCGTCGTTTGTCAGGATCATACCGCCGCGTGGGCCACGTAGAGTTTTGTGTGTTGTCGTCGTTGCCACGTGTGCATGTGGAAATGGGGAAGGGTGTTCGCCCGCCGCAACAAGACCAGCAAAGTGTGCCATGTCCACGTGAAGATACGCGCCAACCATGTCCGCAATTTCGCGCATGCGTTTGAAATCGATCTGACGTGGGATGGCTGAACCACCTGCAATGATCATTTGTGGTTTGTGCTCTTTCGCAAGGGCTTCAACCTCATCGTAGTCCAACAGGTTATCTTCGCGTTTCACGCCGTATTGGATTGCGTTGAACCATTTACCGGATTGGTTTGGTTTCGCACCGTGGGTCAGGTGACCGCCTGCGTCGAGTGACATGCCAAGGATGGTATCGCCCGGCTTTAGCAATGCTTGAAAAACACCTTGGTTCGCTTGGGAGCCAGAGTTTGGTTGCACGTTAGCAAAGTCACAGCAGAATAATTCGCAGGCGCGTGAGATCGCTAGGTTCTCCGCAACGTCAACGTATTGGCAACCGCCATAATAGCGACGGCCCGGATAGCCTTCGGCGTATTTGTTGGTCATGACGGACCCTTGGGCTTCCATCACAGCCGCTGACACGATGTTTTCAGACGCGATCAATTCGATCTCGTTGCGCTGACGACCTAGTTCGGATGTGATTGAGCCAAACAGCTCAGGATCGCGGTCCGCGAGGGGTTGTGTGAAGAAGGCAGTGTTTTGGTCAGATACAGTCATGGGTATGCTCCAAAGGGGACGGCTAAGATTCTTAGGTTTCGTATCGGAAACTAGCCCTAGGGAAAAGGTTGTAAAGCGTCGCATCATAAAGAATGTGCGGCAAAGCTGGTGAAGGCGGGAATAATATGATTGTTTCGGCACAAGATGGCCGCGATAGGAAACAAACCGATGACCAACAAGAATGCATTGAAGATTGGTTTTGCAGCCTCAATCACGCCAGTGGCCCAAGCCGCCTTTGCTGCGCTGACCAAGCGTTATGGCAATGTTGCGCTGGAAGAGGCCGATATTATCGTCGCTTTGGGGGGTGACGGGTTCATGTTGCAAACGCTGCATGGTTGCCAACATCTGGATGCGCCGGTCTACGGGATGAACCGTGGAACGATTGGTTTCTTGATGAACGAATATAATGAGGATGGTTTGGTTGAACGTCTTGAAGGCGCTGAGCGGGCTGACATTAACCCACTATCCATGACGGCCACGGGTGTGGATGGCACTATTCACAAGGCACTGGCGATCAACGAGGTATCGTTGCTGCGCTCTGGTGCCCAAGCTGCCAAATTGCGCATCATAGTGGATGACAAACTGCGGATGGAAACATTGGTCTGTGATGGCGCGTTGGTGGCGACACCTGCGGGGTCCACCGCTTATAACTATTCTGCGCATGGCCCTGTCTTGCCTATCGGGTCTGATGTGTTGGCCCTAACTGCAGTGGCCGCCTTTCGCCCGCGCCGTTGGCGTGGTGCCTTGTTGCCCAAAATTGCGCGTGTCCGTTTTGATGTACTTGAAGCGGACAAGCGCCCCGTTATGGCCGAAGCGGATTCACGGTCCTTTGACAACGTGACCTCAGTGATAATCCAGTCTGAGCCGTCAGTAGTTCACAGTATCCTGTTTGACCCGGGACATGGTTTAGAAGAACGGCTGATTTCAGAACAGTTTACCTGAACCTGCTAATGAAAATGGACGCCGAACCAAGAATCGACGTCCATTCACTATGTTTTACACAAATATGCGAGCTTACTTGGCGTAGCCGATTGTCTGCAATGCAGCTTTGATCTCGTCTAGAATGACTGGATCATCGATTGTTGCTGGCATTTTGAAGCTCTCGCTATCGGCAATCTTAACCATCGTGCCACGCAAGATTTTGCCAGACCGTGTTTTTGGCAAGCGATCCACAACCACTGCCAACTTGAACGCGGCGACTGGGCCGATACGTTCACGCACCAACTTTACGCATTCTGCGGTGATTTCGCTGTGATCACGATCAACACCAGTTGTCAGGCAAACGAACCCGACCGGCAGTTGACCTTTCAGTTGATCGGTCACGCCAATCACAGCACATTCTGCAACATCTGGGTGCGCGGCTAGGACTTCTTCCATGCCGCCCGTGGACAGGCGGTGGCCTGCAACGTTGATCACGTCATCGGTGCGCGCCATGATGTAAAGGTAACCATCTTCATCAATCATACCTGCGTCCCCTGTTTCATAGAAACCGGGGAATGCGGTCAGATAGCTTTTCTGGAAACGCTCTTCTGCGTTCCAAAGTGTTGGCAATGTTCCGGGGGGTAGGGGCAGTTTGATTGCAATCGCACCAAGGGTGTTTGGTTCAAGTGGATGACCATCATCGCCCAAGATTTGCACGTCATAACCCGGCATTGGAACCGTGGGGGAGCCAATCTTAACTGGTAGCGCTTCAAGCCCTGCGGGGTTGCCCGCAATGGTGTAGCCCGTTTCGGTTTGCCACCAGTGATCATAAACAGGCTTTTGCAGGATATCTTGGGCCCACTCGATTGTATCAGGGTCCGCACGTTCACCAGCCAAATACAAAGCACGCAAGCAGCTTAGGTCATATTTCTTGGCGAATTCACCTTTAGGATCTTCGCGTTTAACGGCGCGAATGGCAGTTGGGGCGGTGAAAAAGCTGCGCACGTTGTGTTCAGAAATCACCCGCCAGAAGGTGCCCGCATCTGGGGTGCCGATTGGTTTGCCTTCAAACACAACCGTGGTGTTGCCGTAGATCAGTGGCGCATAGCAAATATAGCTGTGGCCTACGACCCAGCCCACATCAGACGCCGCCCAAAACACATCACCCGGATTGACGTTATAGATGTTCTTCATGGTCCAGTTGAGCGCAACCAAGTGGCCCGCAGTTGGACGCACAACGCCCTTTGGTGCGCCCGTCGTGCCAGATGTATATAGAATATAAGCAGGATGGCTGCCCTCAACCATGACGCAATCGGCTGGTTGTGCGTCTTTTTGGAAGTCGTGCCAATCGACATCACTTGCACCTAGCCTGCAAGCCTTCTGTTCACGCTGCAAGATGACGGTGAAGTCAGGTTTATGATCTGCTAGTTCAATCGCGCCGTCCAGCAGTGGCTTGTATTCGACCACGCGGTTTGGTTCCAAACCGCAAGAGGCGGCAATGATAGCTTTGGGTGTGCAATCGTTAATACGCACGGCCAATTCGTTGGCAGCAAACCCACCAAACACTACAGAGTGAACCGCCCCAAGGCGCGCGCAGGCCAGCATCGCTTCAAGGGCCTCTGCGACCATCGGCATATAGATAATAACGCGGTCGCCTTTGCCGACCCCTTTGGCCGCTAGCGCACCAGCCAGTGAGGCAACGCGGGTCTGCAGTTCGGCGTATGTGATTTTGGATTGGGAATTGGTAATTGGGCTGTCATGGATAATGGCGACCTGATCGCCGCGTCCATTTTCAACGTGACGGTCAACGGCGTTGTAACAAGTGTTTACACGAGCCTCAGAAAACCATTCGTAAAGGTTATTGCCGCGTTCAAAGAGGGCGCGTGTTGGGGTAACGTCCCAGTCGATTGCTTGGGCTGCTTTCAGCCAATAGCTTTCGGGATCTGATTTCCATGCGTCGTATTCTGCGTGATAGCCCATCGTTTTCTCCTCCAAGAACGTGTGCAATGGTTAGGAGGTCAGGGCGCAATGGGCAAGAAACTAAGTTTGTGCCTTACCGTTGCGAGGCCGTCAGCTGTGAAATCTCAGGCCAAATAGCCGCAAAACTTTGCAAATTTGCGGTGTCTGGTGATAAAGATGAATATTGATGGTGGGTTTGCAAAGTCAATTGCGTGAATTTGCAAATATGGGCTGAGTGTTTGGGAGGAACCAAATGATCCCTCCCAAATTTTTAGCCGTATTGTGCGACAGGCGTGCCTGCAATCGCAGCCATGTTCAAAAGCCCACGCGCTGTGATTGACGGCGATACGATATGTGCACGGTTGCCCATGCCCATCAAGATTGGTCCAACCTCTAGACCGCCGCCTTTCATCTTTAGGATGTTTCGCACACCAGATGCGGCGTCTGCGTGGGCAAAGATCAAGACGTTTGCGGCACCGTCTAAGCGGCCTTGGGGAAGAATGCGCGCGCGCAGTTCCGGATCAAGGGCCGCGTCGATGTTCATTTCGCCTTCATAGGCAAAGTCAGTTTGTGAGGCGTCCAAAATATCTAGTGCAGCGCGCACACGTTCGCCTGTACCACCTGGCTGATTGCCGAACTGTGATTGCGCGCAAAGCGCGATCTTTGGTTCAATCCCAAAACGGCGCACATGGCGTGCAGCCCCAATTGTGATTTCAGCAAGCTGTTGTGGCGTTGGTTCTGTGTGAACATGGGTGTCACCGATGAATAGTGGACCATCCTCAAGGATCATCATGGACAAGGCACCAACTGGGTGCAGTGCGCCACGCCCCAACACTTGTGTCACGTATTTCATGTGCCAACGGAATTCGCCGAAGGTGCCGCAAATCAGGCTATCTGCGTCTTCACGGTGAACCATGACCGCACCAATTGCAGTGGAGTTGGTGCGCATGATTGCACGTGCCAGATCTGGCGTGATGCCGCGCCGCGCCATCAGCTCGTGATAAGAGCCCCAATATTCACGGTACCGTGGATCGTTTTGCGGGTTCACAAGATCGGCGTTTTCACCAATTACAATGTTCAGGCCGGCGCGTTTGATGCGGGTTTCGATCACTTCTGGGCGACCAATTAGGATTGGGCGTTCGGTCGTTTCTTCAATCATTGCTTGGGCGGCGCGCAACACGCGTTCATCTTCACCCTCTGCAAATACGATACGGCGCGGCGTGGCGCGGGCTGCTTCGAACACTGGACGCATGACCAATGCTGATTTGAACACTGAACCGTCCAGTTTGGTTTTGTAGGCTTCCAAATCCTTAATCGGGCGTGTTGCAACACCCGTTTCCATTGCGGCTTTCGCCACTGCGGAGCTGACGATACCGACAAGGCGTGGATCGAATGGTTTTGGGATCAGATAATCAGCGCCGAATGTCATTTGCTCGCCTTGATAGGCGGCGGCAGCTTCGGCTGAAGTCGTGGCGCGAGCCAATTCGGCGATGCCATCAATACAAGCCAGCTGCATTTCGTCGTTGATCTGTGTCGCACCCACATCCAGCGCACCGCGGAAGATGAAAGGGAAACACAGCACGTTGTTTACCTGATTTGGAAAATCACTGCGGCCAGTTGCGATAATTGCATCAGGGGCCACTTCACGTATAAGATCAGGTAAGATTTCAGGCGTCGGGTTGGCCAGTGCAAACACGATCGGCTGTTGCTGGGTCATTTGACGTACGTGATCTTGCTTCAGAACGCCTGGGCCAGACAGTCCTAGGAACATATCAGCCCCCGCGATCACATCATCCAACGTACGCAGGTCGCTTGGCTGTGCAAAGGCGGCTTTGGCTGGGTTCATGTCGACTTGGCGGCCTTCATAGACCAAACCGTGAATGTCACAAAGCCAGATGTTTTCGCGTTTCACGCCCATTTTTATCAGCATATTGAGGCATGCAATACCTGCTGCGCCGCCACCTGTTGAAACAATCTTGATATCTTCGAATTTCTTG
>JABGTH010000067.1 GCA_018647275.1 Paracoccaceae bacterium | reverse complement strand
TATCTAAACCCATAATATTTCCCCTCGATGCTTAGCGGACCACGGCGCAGAATCGTGTGGCCATGCTCAGGAAATATAATTCAGTGAGCAATAAAGCAACCTTATTACAATATTTTTGGTAATTTTATTACTCTGATAATTTCATGCGGTGCCTGACGCACCTTCGTAGCCCTAATAATAATGGGCAATCGAACTGGCGTAGAATGTTAGGACAGGTCGATTGTTTGGCAATATGCTCCAGGCCCCATCTTTTAACTCAACGATCTCACGCTCAGCTAATTGAACCAGCGCTTGGTTTGCGACAGCAATCAGTTCACTTGGAGGAACAATCGAAGCCTTCACAGTACTGGCGGATAATTGTGCGTCCAAAACAGTTTGTAGATTTGTGTCGTCACCAGCCAAATCACCCGCCAACAAAGCGCGTGCCAACAGTGGCACCACCACCACCGGCATCACTTCTTCGATGCGAGTCATCAGATCGGTAGCCAAGCTTTCTGCGTCAGGCGTCATCTTGTAATCTCTTAGCGAAACAGGTTCCCCAAACGTTACCGCAGCAGTCCCAAACTGAAACTTCTTTCCACGAAACCGTTGCCACGTGCGGTGCACCACAAACTTGAACACAACACTTACCTTGCCACCAAACTTTCGGTCCCCACGTTCATTCGCAGCAATCAAAACACGGTCCTCAAGAACACGGTCATAGTTAATGGCGACAGGCACAAACATAACGTCGCGCCCCTCGTTGGGGTCAAACCCCTCGAGAATATAAGACAGCAGGCCCATCTTTGGGGGCATAAGCCGCCCATTCAGACTTAACCCACCCTCAGGAAACACCGCTTGAGTTACGCCGCCTTCAGTTGCCATCTGTACATAGCGAGCAAGCACCCGACGATACAAAGCACCCCGAGCTTTGCGACGAATAAAATATGCGCCCATTGATTTGATCAATCGGATCAATGGCCAAACACGGGCCCATTCCCCAACAGCGTAGGACAATGCAGACGCACGCGCGGCCAAATATGTCACCAACACATAATCCATGTTGCTGCGATGGTTCATGATAAAAATGACGGTCGCGTCTGGGGACAGTTTGGCCAAACGTTCATCATTTTTTGGACCAGTACGGACGTCATAAAAGGTATTGCCCAACCAGCGTGCTATACGGATTGCAAATCCAAAATACGCGAGCGCACTAAAACTAGGCACGATCTCACGTGCATATCGCCGTGCTTTTTCAAATGCGACGTTCTCTGGCACATTGTTGCGTTCCGCGTGGTTCACAATCGCGCGGGTGACTTCAGGATCGTAAATTAATCGCTCGATCATGTCATAACGGCGCGCCAGTTTGAACGGCTCAATCGGGCGCGTAAGACGCGTATTCAACCTCTTAACAGCGCGTTCCAAACGGTGGCGGAAAAACCAACGTACCGAAGGCAACAAGAAATGGCTAAGTGCTGTAACCGCAGCAAACAGCAAAATCAGGACAAAAAGCCAGAGGGGAATTTCAACAATCTGCGTCATTGGAGATAGTCTTACAGCGCTCAGACCCAGCGTAAACCAAAATCAAATTTGGACGCCGTAGTTGGCCCAGATAGCGGCATTTTTGCTTTCCGGTTTGTTAATACCACCCTCAGCAAAATGAATTGACACTTGTCTAAAATTACCATTAATAAGCAATGTACGTAACTTTATTACTTTCGCAATGCGCTGACCACCAGTGAGGTTCGATGACCCAATCCGAAAAAGACCGCCCTTGGCTGATACGGACCTATGCAGGTCATTCAACGGCCAAAGCATCGAACCTGCTGTACCGTTCAAACCTAGAAAAAGGGCAGACGGGCCTTTCTGTCGCGTTCGATCTACCAACCCAAACAGGCTATGACAGCGATCATGTCTTGGCACGCGGTGAGGTTGGTAAGGTTGGCGTACCCGTTTCCCACCTTGGTGACATGCGTGCGTTGTTCGATGAAATTCCTTTAGAAAAAATGAATACGTCGATGACTATCAACGCAACGGCCCCTTGGTTGTTGTCGCTATACATCGCTGTAGCCCAAGAACAGGGTGCTGACATTGGGGCACTGCAAGGCACTGTTCAAAATGATCTGATCAAAGAATACCTTTCGCGCGGCACCTACATTTGCCCGCCCAAACCATCGTTAAAAATGATCGCGGATATTGCCGAATATTGCTACACAAACGCCCCCAAATGGAACCCGATGAACGTCTGTTCCTATCACTTGCAAGAGGCCGGTGCAACGCCAGAGCAAGAGCTGTCCTTTGCCCTCGCCACGGCCACTGCCGTTTTAGATGAATTGCGCCCCCGCGTTGATCCTGCTGATTTTTCCGCCCTTGTGGGCCGCATATCTTTCTTTGTGAACGCAGGCATTCGG
>JABGTH010000068.1 GCA_018647275.1 Paracoccaceae bacterium | reverse complement strand
GGTTAAACAACTTGGCATGAAACCCAAAAAGTTTGCTCGCCAGTTGATTGCCCGTGAAGGTGGTCCGGAGCATTGTGTCAAACCGTTTTGTCCTGCAATTGATGTTGATGGCCCTTATAAAGGGCGCGGAAATAACAATGAATGGGGTGTACGAATGTCTGACATCCTGACTAGAATGATGGATAAGGATTTTGCTGTTATAAGAGCAGAATATGACCGTGCTGTGCAGACTGAGCATCCCACCTCAACTACCGTGCATTCTTGGGCGGATACAGAAAAGCTGTGGATGGGGCTGCGGGCATCGTTCCCTAACGCTGAGTTCAAGATCGAGCATCAAATTGGACGCGAAGATCCGATGTTATCCCCACGCGCTGCTATTCGCTGGAGCCTGTACGGCAAACATGACGGCTGGGGCATGTTTGGCCAACCCACTGGTGCTGACGTGTATGTAATGGGATTTACCCATGCGGAATTTGGCCTAAGGGGCTTACGTCGTGAATGGACGTTGTTTGACCATGTTGCGATTTGGAAGCAAATCTTGATGCAGACAGGATAAACAAAGTGATAGCATACACGCTCCTACTGAGGTTTTCCTATGCAACGCATAGGTGCAGCACTTACCCTGCATCGACGCGGGCGCAGACTATAATTAAGCAGCCTCCGAATAATTGGGTTTGATAAGTACTCGACTAAAATTACTGGAGAAGTAAAATGACCAATATTCAAGACCGCATTGTTCGCTACGGCGAGTTGAAACCCTGCAAAACCGCATTCATCGACGCCCACACCCCGGGATCGGATCAAAAAGAGAACTTTACCATCATTGGTGGTGGCGTTTCCGAAAGCCCAGATCAACACGTGCATATCACTGAGCAGATCGGGTTTAACATTGGCGCAGCTGGTCAGCCGCCACGCGTGCGTAATTCGCTGCACGACCATAACACAGCCGAAGTGTTCTTTGTTCTAAGTGGTAAATGGCGTTTTTTCTGGGGTCGTTGGGGAACTGCGGGCGAAGTGACGCTCGAAGAAGGCGATATCTTCAATATCCCCACTGGTATTTTTCGCGGCTTCGAAAACATCGGCACGGACTACGGTATGATTATGGCTGTTCTTGGTGGCAACGACGCTGGTGGCGGTGTTCATTGGGCGCCACAAGTGATTGAAGACGCTGCGGATCACGGGTTGATCTTGGGTGAAAACGGCGTGCTCTATGATAGAAAAAAGGGTGATACCTTGCCCCATAATGTCCACCCAATGCAGGTGATGTCGGAAGAGGAACTTGCTAAACGCGCAGAACCGACAACAGCAGATGTTCTGCCAAATCACGTTGCCCGGTATTGGGACATGATGGCGCTGTCCGATGCCCAACCAGTTAAGGTTATTGGCGGGAATGGATTGCTAAAGGACAAGCCCGGTTTTGAAGTTGATTTCTTGTCCCGCAACTCGATTTCTGACGAGATGCATAGTCATGAAAAACCGACGGTTCTGATGCCAATGCGCGGGCACTGGAGACTACGTTTTCAGGACAGTGAAACGGTCCTCAATCCGGGCGATACGTGTCTAATTAATCCTGGCGAGGTTCACGCGATTTCTACGTCAATGACAGGTGAGGCAAGCCTTTACCGAGTCCGCACCACAAATGATCCAGCTGGATTGACCAAGACTAGTAACTAAGCTCTGGGAGGGGCCCAAATGAACCGAGTTAAAACAACCCATGTAGGCTCCTTACCGCGCGCGCAAGACGTGGTGGATTTCATATTTGCCCGCGAAAATGAACAGCCCTTTGATCAGGCCAAATTTGACACCTGTATGACTGCCGCGGTTTCTGAAACCGTGCGCAAACAGGTGGAGGCAGGCATTGATATCGTCTCTGATGGCGAGACTTCCAAAATTTCATACGCGACCTACGTAAAAGATCGCTACACCGGATTTGGTGGCGATAGTCCGCGCAACGCGCCTGCGGATCTCAAGATGTTCCCCGGCTTTTTGCAACGCCTTGCTAATGACGGTGGCACGCCGCAATACGCACGACCCATGTGCGTCGGTAAAGTGATGTCCAAAGGACAGGGCGAGCTTGAGAAGGATATCACCAACCTCAAGTCAGCCATGGCCAAACATGGCGCCGAGCGCGGATTTATGAACGCAGCAAGCCCCGGAGTGATCTCGCTGTTCTTGCAAAACGACTACTACAAATCACGAGCGGCGTACCTCGCCGCGTTGGCTGATGCGATGAAAAAAGAATACGAAACAATTGTTGCTGCCGGTTTAGACCTACAGCTTGACTGTCCTGATCTAGCCCTGTCGCGCCACATGCTTTTTACCGATCTCAGCGATGACGAATTTATCAAAGTGGCAAATATGCATGTTGAAGCGCTCAACCATGCGCTCTCTGATGTGCCTGCCGACAAGGTCCGTGTTCATATTTGTTGGGGTAACTATGAAGGTCCGCATTGCTGCGATATCCCGATGGCCAAGATGTTTGACACCTTGATGTCGACTAAGGCCGCCTCGGTATTGTTCGAGACGTCAAATCCGCGCCATGGCCACGAATGGGCCGTGTTCCGGGATCGCAAAGCCGATATACCCGAAAACAAGATCCTTGTGCCTGGTGTTGTGGATACGACCACCAATTTCGTTGAACACCCAGACCTTGTTGCGCAGCGGATCAGCAGGTTTGTTGATATTGTCGGGGCCGATCGAGTTGTAGCGGGGTCCGACTGTGGCTTTGGTACATTTGCAGGCTTTGGCGCGGTTGATCCCGACATCGCATATGCCAAACTGTCTGCCTTGTCGGAAGGGGCAGCGCTGGTCAAATGACACCGCTTGTCCTGATCCCTGGAATGATGTGCGATGCGCGGCTGTTTGGCCCGCAGATAGCCGCGTTCTCTAGTCGGCGTGCATTGGTGTGTGCACCAATTTCGGGACGGGCATCAATCGAAGATCTGGCCGCGAGTGTTTTGGCCAACGCCCCCAAGAGTTTTGCCCTCGCGGGCTTATCGATGGGCGGCATCGTCGCGATGGAGGGCGTGCGCCAAGAGCCGGAGCGCGTTGAGCGGATTGCTTTGATGGATACCAACCCACTGGCTGAAGACGACGACGTCAAAGCACGTCGCCTGCCGCAAATGATGATGGTGCGTGATAATGCTTTGAGCGCAGTAATGCGTGACGAGATGAAGCCGCGTTACCTGAGCAATACGTCGCAGCGTGAAAACATTTTGGATCTTTGTATGGAGATGGCCCTGGGCCTTGGCCGGCATGTCTTTTTGAAGCAGTCTCGCGCGTTGATGGACCGGCCCGACCAGTCGGACACATTGCGCGGCGTTGACGTGCCCGCTCTCATTCTGTGTGGGCGCGATGATATGCTCTGCCCTGTTTCGCGCCATGAATTGATGGCTGAGCTGATCCCTGATGCGCGCTT
>JABGTH010000070.1 GCA_018647275.1 Paracoccaceae bacterium | reverse complement strand
TGGGGTGGGTGCGACAACCGACCTGATTATTGGTTTGATTGCGTCCTATTTATCGGCATCAATGATTGCGGAATTGGGGCACCGGTTGCTGCTGAACACATTGCGCAAAAGTACCGCAGAACAGCCCAAGAAAATTTCCGACAGCCCCAGCCTGTTTGACAACCGAATGCGGGATGTCATCGCTATCATGGAAGACAACATTTCTGAACCCCTGCCGATGACTGAGATCACCAAACAAGCGGGCGTTTCCACCCGACAGCTTGAGCGCGTGTTTCGCGAAGTGTTCGATGAATCCCCCGCACGGTTCTATAAGGTGCTGCGTATCAAACATGCGCGTTCCCTGGTTGAAGAAACGCTATTACCATTGGTGGAGGTTGCATTGGCTTCTGGCTTTGGCTCGACCAGTACAATGTCGGCGGCACTGCGCAGCGAATATGGACTGACAGCCCACCAGATGCGCCAACGTAAAAAAGTGCGCTTGCTCGAGTTTTGATTACTTTTAAGTTGGGTCAGTTTGCTCAATCTAAAAAAGGCTAAAATTTGAAAAATATTAATAATTCGTCAGCTCAGAGTGTAAAAATTAGATACCAAGACTGTACAGATTTGGGTCAACTTTGTCCAATTACCCGCTTAAGGGGAATATATTTTCGAATTTGTCATAACTGAATGCACAGTTTGATGGGGCATCTGTACAGTTTGCGTTGATTTGGCGGGTGTACGGGGCGTTAACCCTGCAATGTGCATGTTTTGACCTGCTTCACAACTTCAGATAGCCTGAAGTTAACGGGGCTAATTTCAGGAAAAGCTATGGTGATCAAAGTCGAAATGCTGCGTTGCTTCCATGCTGTCGTGGACAATGGCAACCTTATGCAAGCGGCCAAAGAACTGGGGCGCACCCCTTCGGCTGTTTCAATGATGCTTAAGCAATTTGAGGACCACATCGGCGCACCCTTGTTTGAGGCAGGGCGTAAATCCCGTCTTACTGCGCTGGGCGAAATGGTCCATGTCGAGGCACGTAGAGAATTAATTCACTTCGATAAATCCGTTTCGATGATCAAGGCATTGTCACGGTCCCAGGCGGGATTAGTGCGTATTGCCGTAACGCCTTCTGCGGCCAACACGATCCTACCACCTGTCATAGAACGCTTTGCCAAATTCCATCCCGCAGTGCGGTTGGACGTGCGCGATATGTCCTCGGCTGATGTGTTGCATGCCCTGTACGACGACCAGGCGGATATCGGGATCGGAACTATTCCGGATTCAAATAATTTTGAGAATTTTGAACTGTTTAGCGATAGATTTGGTGTTGTTTGTCGCTATGATCATCCCCTTGCAAAAGACTGGGATCAACTCACTTGGGCCGATGTTGCCCTGCATCGTTTTATCGCAAACGGGTCATGTTCGATGGTTCAAGACCCGGAATTTGCGCCAATTTTAGAGGGTTCGTTGGTTATGGCATCCACCACGATCTCGCTGTTGGCACTGGTGAATGCAGGCGTAGGAATTACGGTGTTGCCGGAACAGGCTTTGCCATCCACATATAGCGACTTGGTTTTCCTTAAGCTGTTGAATATAAATGAGATAAGAAAAGTTGGGATCGCGTCACTGCCCGAAAGCGAACTGACACCAGCCGTAAAATCCTTTCTGAACATACTTAAGGTAAATTGAAATATCCTTCAGATAATTGCGATTGATTGAAGGTGATTTGTGGCGCAAATTGTGGGAAATTTTCAACAGTTAGGCGCGCAGATGACACAATCATATAAAAACTATATCGCAGGTGAATGGGTCGTTGGCGGCTCCGAAGTCGAAAACCGGAACCCCTCTGATCTATCTGATGTTGTTGGACTTTATGCCCAAGCTACCTCTGATCAGCTTGAGCAAGCGCTTGATCAAGCACGCGTCGCTCAAGCCGAATGGGCAGCCACGGGAATCGAAAAGAAATACAACGTCTTGATGGCCATTGGCACAGAGATGATGGCCCGCGCCGAAGAGTTGGGTACATTGCTTTCCCGCGAAGAGGGCAAGCCGCTGGCAGAGGGCAAAGGCGAAGTTTACCGCGCTGGCCAGTTCTTCACGTACTACGCCGCTGAATCCCTTCGTCAAATGGGTGACACAGCAGACAGCACACGCGAAAACATCGAGATTGATGTGCGCCGTGAAGCACTGGGTGTTGTGGGCATTATCTCACCGTGGAACTTCCCCACTGCCACGGCATCTTGGAAGATCGCGCCAGCTCTTTGTTATGGTAACGCAGTTGTATGGAAACCTGCAAATGCAACACCTGCATCCGCGGTTGCATTGACAGAAATCATTTCGAAACAAGATATCCCTAAGGGTTTATTTTCATTGGTAATGGGTGCTGGTTCTGAAGTGGGCCAACGCCTAGTCGAAAGTCCAAAAGTGGACGGTATTTCCTTCACGGGTTCTGTGCCGGTTGGTAAAGGTATTGCACGTGCAGCTATCGAAAACCTCACCAAAATTCAGATGGAAATGGGTTCTAAAAACGCGCTGGCTGTCATGGATGATGCCGACATCGATCTGGCTGTGGCAATGGCTGCAGGTGGCGCGTTTGGGGGCACAGGTCAGAAATGCACAGCATCTTCCCGCCTTATAGTACACTCAGCCGTTCACGATGAATTCGTGTCAAAATTATTGGTCGCAACTGAAGCAATGAAGGTTGGGCACGCACTTGAGGCGGGTACACAGATCGGTCCCGTTGTGAGCCAACAACAACTGAATGAGAACATGGCCTACGTTGAGTTAGGTAAATCCGAGGGTGCGGAACTGCTTTGCGGTGGCCAACGTTTGGAAATGCCAACTGAAGGGTATTACATGGCTCCAGGGCTTTTCATCAATTCAAACAATGACATGCGTATTAACCGCGAAGAAATGTTTGCCCCACTAACTGCAGTAATTCAGGTCGATAGCTACGATGAAGCACTGACAACCTTGAATGATACGAACTTTGGTTTGACGGCTGGTATCATGACCCAAAACCTCGCACGTGCGACCCACTTCCGCCGTAATGCAAAATCCGGTTGCGTCATGGTGAACCTTGCAACGGCTGGTACTGACTATCACGTGCCATTCGGCGGTCGTGGCGACAGCTCATATGGGCCACGTGAACAGGGGTCTTACGCATCTGAGTTCTACACTGTTGTAAAGACAGCATATATTTCATCAGGGACACCAATGTAATGTCCGCAAAACCGGTCCTTATTGATAATCTGCAATACGCCAACTTCTCACCCAAGGTTTTCGAACAAATGCGGGCAGGGGGCGTGGATGCAGTACATGTGACGATCGCATATCACGAGAGTTTTCGTGAAATGATCCTGAACCTTGAGCGGTGGAATCGCTGGTTCGAGGTGCATGGTGATCTGATCTTCAAAGGGACCACAGCGGCAGACGTTCGTTTGGCGCAAGAGACTGGGCGCACTGCAATTTTCTTTGGTTTCCAGAACCCTAGCCCGATTGAAGATGATATTGGGTTGGTGGAAATTTGCCATCAACTTGGCATTCGTTTCATGCAACTCACTTATAATAATCAATCGCTGCTGGCGACTGGGTGTTATGAGGATGACGATACTGGCCTGACCCGAATGGGCAAACAGGTGGTTGCGGAAATGAACCGCGTTGGCATGGTCATCGACATGTCCCATTCTGCGGATCGTTCCACCTTGGAGGCGATTGAGTATTCCACGCGCCCGATCGCGATCACCCACGCCAATCCAGACTGGTGGCATCCTGCGTTGCGTAACAAGTCTGATGAGGTTCTGCGTGCCTTGACGGACGAAGGTGGCATGCTAGGTTTTTCAATATATCCGCATCACCTGGCGGGTGGGACCAACTGCACCTTGGATAGTTTTTGCCAGATGATAGCTGAAGCCGCATCGCGCTATGGCGCAGAAAATCTAGGTATTGGGACTGACCTGTGTCAGGATCAACCAGATAGTATTGTGGAGTGGATGCGCGTTGGCCGCTGGTCGAAAACAATCGATTATGGCGAAGGCTCGGCGAGCAATGCTGGTTTTCCAGCGATGCCAACATGGTTTAATGACAATCGGGATTTTGGTAATGTTTCCAAGGGTTTGATCGCTGTTGGTCTGAGCCAGAATGAAGTGGCTGGCGTGATGGGTGATAACTGGCTGCGCTTTTACGAAACTAACTTTGGTTCAGGCAAATGAATGCGTTCGTCGGTCCCCCACCCGCGGCGCTGCGCCCACCATCACAAGTGATGCGTTTGTCACGTATGGGGTCGATGTTTCCGACACGGTTGTCGTTTTTACGCAGCTTAATGCGCCGCCTTGCAAGTGAAAAAGTTAAAGTGACTCGTCCTGTTTGGGAAATGTCAGATGATGGGTTTGGTCGTGCGGTTTATAGCTTAAACTTTGGCGGGCACACTTACAGCCTTGTTGCCATCTCAACGGACTTACCGCCGGAAATGCGTACTGACCGCGTGATTGCCGAGGCGTGGGACAGCGCATATGTCCTTTATGACGGCGTGCCCGATGCCGCAGAATTGGATCGCATAACCGCCAACGCTCCACGACAAGAAGCAGGGCGTTTTACGGAACGTGATCTGGTCCTCAGCCGTGCAAACAAGTCGGTGCGCCTGTTTGCGCACGTGACAGAGCGTCTGCAAGCAGGACAGCAACCCGACACAGATATGATCCTTAGCGTTGGCTACCTAATGCGTACAACGGCTGTGTATGGTAACGGAAAGTTCGGGATCGCCGATCGCAGGTTGATTGCGGACCGCCCTGGACTGGAAGGGCCTTTTGCAGCTGAAATGTTGACGGTCTGGTTGATCCGTAATTTCACCCACGACTTGGCCGAACATGTTGGCGGCGCGCCACTGGATGACCATCTCAAACGCCACTTGGGTGTCGGCAATTCAACAGGCCTGGGAATGGCACCCTTTTTGGTAACGCACCCAGTTCTATTGAACAATTGGATGTTGGCTCGTGAGACGGCATTGGCTCGCGTGCGTGCGATACCTCTGCTAGAACTTGATCAGAAGGCACGTGTTTTAGAGCTGGCCAAACGCGCAACACAACATTTGGCACAATGGGACGTTCCGGATGCGGATCACCAAAGGCGCATTGTAAAATTACGCACTGACTGGGCTGGGGTTGAAGCTTCGATCGAACTTTACTTGAATCAAACCTACCCCTTGGATGCTTTGATGGCTGTGATGTCGCAGCGATCTGAAGATGTACAAGAATTAATGGTTTCTCTATTGATTGAACCCTTTGGGGATCTGGTGGATGACCTTTGCGAAACGATGGGGGACGCGATTGGTCCGCTTTCGAGCGTAATCAAAGACACTGACACCCTTCGTGTGCTGCTTGAACAGTATTTTTCATGGGCAATGGAAATTGATTTCTCTGCCCCTGCTGAACACCAACAGTTTTGGTACGTTAGCGAAGCCAAGCAAGAGCCGCGATTGGGTGATCGCTATCTTGAACCCGGATCAGAATTAGAAAGTCCGCTGGATATCGCCCGTAGAATTGTGTCGCTTTACAAAGCGTTGCCGTTGCAAAATCAGTCGGTGGTGGAATTCTTACTTGACGTGTCTGGCCATGGCTTGGCCGTTGAACGGGCCCAGTTGGTCATGCGTTATCAATACGGTGAAATCCAAGATAACTTGGTTGGCGTTGGATGTCTGCCGATCGATATGTTGCGCTGTAAGCTGTCGTTCTTTGGCGCGTCCAAGTTTGATCCTAAATCTGATCGATGGACACGAATTACCTTGTGCCAAGGGGCACCTCTGATCGGTGAGTTGGATAAATGTGCTGACGATTGGTGGCTGCCGGTGTTTCAGGGATGAACGGTTATTCTTTCACTGAGGTCGAGGGCGTCTTGACCAAAGCAGCGCGTGGCAGTGGTGCTGGTGTTGCGCATGCAGTAAGGTTTGCAAAGGCTGCCGCATTGGCGCTTGCCTCTGAAGAAGGTGCGGAATTGGTAAATGTTGCACTTGCTGATTTACCAAATGGTTTAATTAGGGATCACGCTATTTGGATTCAACGCCATTTGGCCGATGCGGGTGAGGTTACAGTTATATTCCCTAATGGCGATGCGCTCTGGGTTGGGTACATCGATTCACTGCCCTACAAATCGCTTGAGACGCCGACAGGTGAAATCGCTGTGTATACGGATGTTTTCGCCAAACCTGTCCGGCCACCGCGCGTTTTCATTACAGATGAAAATATGGCAAAGTGGCAGGCATTGGCCGCCAAAACCTATGTGCCAGAAACTGAACAGTCGCGCCTTGGCGGCGCAGGTGCTGGACTCACCGACAACGATTAAGCGAACGGGTCATCTGGATAGACCACTTTGGCGAGGTAAAGCCCATATGGTGGCGACACTGGCCCACATGCAGACCGCTCACGCGCCTCTAAAGCCTCCTTTACCCGCTCCGGCCCCCAAGTCCCTGCACCAACACGCTCTAGAGTGCCCACGATGCTGCGCACTTGGTTGTGCAAAAACGATCGCGCCCGCACATGAAAATGCAGTTCTGGTCCCCAACGGGTATCGACCTGTTCAATGTCTAAAATATCGAGGTTCTTAACGGGACTTTTGGCCTGACAGATGCTGGACCTGAAAGTGGTAAAGTCATGCTGACCGATAAAGTGAGCCGCTCCTTCGCGCATAGCTTCGATATCGAGAGGATTGGAGACCTGCCAAACAAGACCCGCCTGATGCCCGCAAGGGGCGCGGCGCACAAGAAGACGAAAGAAATACTGACGCTCAAGCGCTGAGAACCTTGCATGCCATTCATCATCAACCCGTGCGCAGTCAACAATGGAGACAGGGGCAGGTTTCATATGGAAATTTAGCGCCTCAGAAAGGCGAAATGGTTCCCAGTCCTTGTCCAAATCGCAATGGGCCACTTGAGCCAAGCCATGTACGCCTGCGTCGGTTCGTCCTGCAGCGGCGATCGTATGTGACCGATTTTCTAATTTAGCCAAAGCCGCTTCAATCACGCCCTGAACTGAGGGGCGGTCATTTTGGCGTTGCCATCCAGAGAAGGGCGCACCGTGGTATTCGATTTTTAAGGCATATCTAGGCATTTGAATTCCCTATCTTGGCTTTTTGACTTGGGCAATCCCCTGTGCCTGCCTATGTTAAGATCAATTAAAGGCGAGTTGTGCTCAAAGAATGGTAATTCCAACGATTGCAGACGGTTTGCTGCGCGGTGTCTAAACAGTTCAAGACACGCTGTCAGAGGCATTATTTTAGCCCATCATTCGTTTGGGTGTCACGGGTTTGGCTCGTTCGGGCAAAACCGTGTTCATCACATCCTTAGTTGCAAACCTATTGGATTAAGGACGGATGCCTCATTTGTTGGCTTCGTCTGAAGGGCAGATCAAAGCCGCGTCTTTTCAGCCCCAACCCGATGATATCGTCCCACGTTTTGAATCCGAGGCGCACATGGCTGCGCGTACGGCTCAAACGTCGTCTTGCTCCGAAAGCACCCGTGCAATTAGTGAATTGGGCATCTCGCTTCAGGTCCGCCCGAGGGACTGACGCGCGTGTTCTTATTGCTGGTCCTTGGTTTGTCGCTGGCAGGATTGGCTTTGCTCAATCGTTGGACCCAAGAACAGGTCGAACCAAAGCCAGAGTAACACGCAGGTTGGGG
>JABGTH010000071.1 GCA_018647275.1 Paracoccaceae bacterium | reverse complement strand
CATCTGATCTTGCCAATTGCATCCCTACCTTTTGACAGCTAGTCGTTTGAGGATAATCTAAGAGTTCCACATGACATCCACCACCACCAAATCCGCCTACTGGATGGGCGTTCGCGACGGGGCGCCTTTTATCTTGGTCGCTGCGCCTTTTGCCGTGCTGTTTGGTGTCATTGTAACCGAAGTTGGTTTAAACCTTTTTGAGGTCATGAGCTTTTCCTTCGTGGTCATCGCCGGAGCCGCCCAATTCACTGCCCTTGAGTTAATGCAAAAAGAAGCGCCAACCTTGATCGTGTTGATTTCCGCACTCGCTGTGAACCTGCGCGTAGCGATGTATTCCGCCGCCATCACCCCCTACCTTGGAACGGCACCACTGTGGCAACGGGTTTTGATGTCATACATGTTGGTCGATCAAAGTTATGCCTTAGCGCATGCTAAATTCGAAGATGCACCAAACATGAGCGTACGACAGCGCACCGCGTATTATTTCGGGACATGTACGTTAGTCATGGGCGCATGGTTCATTTGTAGCTTTCTTGGCGCAGCACTGGGCACCCAACTGCCGCCAAGCCTCCCGATCGACTTTGCCCTACCCATCGCGTTCCTATCAATGATTGCCCCAATGATACGCAGCCTACCACACCTAATTGCCGCAATTACAGCAATCGTTGTCAGTCTAATCTGCATCAACGTTCCGTATTCACTGGGCCTGATTATCGCAGGATTTGCAGGCATGGCCGCGGGATCGCAAACCGAAGTATGGATCACACGCAAACAAAAGGCTGCGCCATGATCGACAAAGGCAGCCTTTGGTTCATCATATTCGCCTTGGGAATCGGCAGCTTCATGCTACGTTTTTCGTTCTTGGGGTTGGTTGGCGATCGCCCACTGCCGGCATGGGCACTTAGATACCTGCGCTATACAGCTGTGGCTATTATCCCCGCACTGATCGCACCAATGGTTGCGTTATCCAATGAAACAAATACCGGTCCTGAACCTGTTCGCTTGATTGCAGCAATCGTAACCTTCAGCGTTGGCGCATGGACCCGCAACGTCATCTTTGCGATTTGCACAGGCGCTATCACACTAGGGCTTGGATTGTACTTATTCGGTTAAGCAGAGACGCTAGATTAAAGTTGAACCTTGGCGATACCATCAAGGATCGTACCTTCGTCATCTTCATAATATGTCTCGGTCTGAACGCCTGGAAGCGTCGCAAAATTGTTCATCAAACGTTTGGGGAACAAGGTGCTCGACATCTGCGAGAAACCATCAATTTGCCTTAACAAAGCAATGGTAGAAGCAGCGCATTGCGCATCACCAACTCTGCCGCGGGCTATCGCCAGACTGATCGCTTGTTCCGCCACTTCAGGTTTCACTTCAACCGTTTGCAGCACGATGCGATACTCAGAGCGCGCATGCGCCCCTTTGTAAGCAGCCAAAACCGCTGGACGAATACCGTACAACACGTCATCGCGGCGCGGCACTCTATCATTTCGGAACGATCCCGCAGGGTCGAATATAACACGCCGAGATCCGTTGATCATCAAAGCAGTATGTGCGCCAGCTTGCGAACCATTGTTGATCATAGTGATCAACGTCAGCGTTGCGGGGCCTGCCTCGCGATACGCAGTTTGCGCAATGATTTCATCAGTCGCTTGGGCACTAGGGGGCTGAGATGAGCATGCCGCCAAAAACGCAACGGCTATTAAACCTGCTAAAATTCGCAAACCCTTAACCCCAAACTACTAATTCAAATTAACGAGCAAAAATCGCCATAAACACCAGAATTCCGATCACAACCACGATGGACCATGTTCCAAATTTGATGAACGCATCATAGTCGCTCTTTTGAGTTTCTGAATTCATTTCGCCGTGTTTATGCTCAGCCATGTGTCTCTCCTTGATAGAATTGGTCTCGATAATTTCGTGCTGGTTATATCAACTGACACGCGCTGTCACCACGTCAAAGGGGCACAGGCCAGAAACATTGTGTAAATTGTTTATACACCCTCAACTAGCTGTTCGTTGTCGTCATCCAAATCTTGAGCTAAACGAAAAACGATGCGGTTGAGTTCGGCCTTTTCAACATCCTTAGGAACGGCCAGCAGCATTACATTCAGCTGGGTGACGTGTTGCACCAACTGAGTGCGACCACCCGCAGGATCCGTTCCATGAAACGTCACGATATTAGGGTCGTAATAGCCCATACCTTCAATTTTCAGAACACCGGCATCACCACCAGCAAACCCCATCGCAGCCTCGTGTTCGTTATCAAGCTGCTCTTCAAAAATTCTTGAGGTAGAAGATCAGGCGTTCATAGGCCTATTGCGCCGCTTGGCTTTTTTTTGCAGCGGTGTCTTGCCGACGCCACTTGGGGCAGCATTGTTGCCAGTATTTGGCGTCGCGGGATATGCATGCACTTCATGAACACGTGACAGCGCATCTCCTTTTACGGCTTCTGCCGCTCTCTTAACCTGATCTGATCGCCTATGCTTTATCCTTCGCTTTGGTACACCCACGCGCCGTCGCTACGCAGTTCACGCGTCGCAAGGCCTGTTTGATATAGGTGCGATAAATGCGCGACAGACTCAACCAGTGCGAGCCCATATTCGCCCTCACCTATCGGTCTTTTGAACAAACAAGAGAAACATTCAGACGCTGATTTTGGCGTTTCGATGTGTTTTTCCAACCTTTTCAGAGCACTGTGGTGATTTTCAATCAACTGGTGCATGCGTTGGGGCAAACCAGTAAACGGTAATTTATGGCCACCCAACACCAAGTGATCATCGCGTACCAAAATATTTAGGCGTTCACAGGCCTCTAACCATTCACCGACGGGATCGGCCATTGGTTCTGTTGCATAAACGCCAACGTTCGGGCTGATTGAGGACAGGATTTGATCGCCTGCGAGGACCAAATTGTCATCTTGGCTCCAGAAGGTTGCATGCTCTGGCGCGTGACCATTCCCCATGTGTATGTCCCACGTGCGGCCACCCATTTTGATCTGCTCACCTTCTTGGATGCGTGTGTATCCCAAAGGAATCGGTGCAACGATATCGGCAAAATTGAAGGGGCGTTCCGTTGCACGTTTCGTGTATAACTCAGCTTCCATCCCAGAAAATTTATAAAACGCCAGTGTTTCAGCGTTTGGAAACTCCTGAACGTCCAAAGTTAGCATTCGCGCAGTCAGCCATGCAGTTCGCGTTGTAACCAGTTCAGCCCCAAAGTCGCTTTTCAACCAACCGGCTAAACCAATGTGATCCGGATGGTGGTGGGTCACAACCACACGACCAATGGGCTTACCGCCCAAAGGACCATCCATCATTCCCCGCCAGATCGCCTTGCACTTCTTTGATGCAAAACCGGTGTCGATGACCGTCCAGCTGTCGCCCTCATCCAATGCATAGACATTAACGTGATCCAACTTCATCGGCAACGGTAGACGAAACCAAAGGACCCCTTCAGCTACTTCAATCGGAACACCATGTTCTGGTGGCGTTTCCCATGGGTAGTTCAGGCCCTTGGGTGCGATATCACCCATCAGGATGCCAATTCTTCGACCGTGATAGCATATAGATCGTCAGCGCCAGACTGGGCATGCGCCAACAATCCAACATATTCAGGCATCAGGCGTTTGATATAGAAGCGCGCCAACTTTTCACGTTTTCCGCCGGTACTGTCAGCCAAAGCCGCAGCCAAGTGCATATGTCCGCCAAGGATACGCGCAAAGGCACGAAGATATGGAACTGCACCTGCAAATCTTTGATTCAAATCAGTTTCTGATGTAAGCCAATCCGTTGCTTCGCGTAGGCTTTCACAGGCCTGCCAAACATCGTCCGCCATGTTGGGGAAACGATCGCGTGCTGCTTCAGCGTGCGCCTCAATTTCATCGATCAGACCATTCGCGACTTCGCCGCCATCCATCATTTTACGGGCGACTAAATCCATCGCTTGAATACCATTGGTACCTTCATAAATCGCAGTGACACGCACATCACGAGAGTACTGTGCAGCCCCCGTTTCTTCGATCACCCCCATGCCGCCGTGGACCTGTAAGGCGGTGTTGGAAACTTCGATACCGACGTCGGTGCCAAAGGCTTTGGAGATGGGGGTAAGGAATGCGGCGCGGGCTTTCCACTCGGCCTCGCCAGTGGCGATGCCCATGTCGATCGCTACGGCGCAGGACAAAGCTATGGCGCGAGATGCGAATAGGTCGGCTTTCATGCTCAACAACATACGGCGCACGTCAGCGTGATCCACGATTGTGCCACTGCCACCCCCAACCGGTGTGCGCCCTTGTTTGCGATCCAGTGCGTAGGTTAGTGCGTGTTGATAGGCACCCTCGCCTGCGCCAATCCCCTGGCATCCAACACCTAAGCGCGCGTTATTCATCATGGTAAACATGGCTGCCATGCCTCCGCCCTCTGGACCGACAAGCCAACCGGTTGCATCGTCATATTGCATCACGCAAGTAGGCGATCCGTGCAGACCCATCTTGTGCTCTAGGCTCACAACTTTCAGTGAATTTGCAACGCCAGCTTCACCGTTTTCGTCCGGCAAATATTTAGGAACAAGGAAAAGGCTGATACCTTTGGTCCCTGCAGACGCACCGGGCAAACGGGCCAAAACAAGATGGCAAATATTGTTAGAGAAATCATTATCACCCCAAGAAATATATATTTTTTGACCACTTACGCGGTAAGTGTCGTCACCATTCTCTTCGGCCTTGGAAGTTAACGCCCCTACATCAGACCCGGCCTGCGGTTCGGTCAGGTTCATAGTTCCTGTCCATTCGCCCGATATTAACTTGGGCAAATAAATATCTTTGATTGCGTCAGATGCGTGGTGTTCCAGCGCCTCGATCTGACCCTGTGACATCAAAGGAGCAAGCTGCAAGGCTAGACAGGCCGCAGACATCATTT
>JABGTH010000073.1 GCA_018647275.1 Paracoccaceae bacterium | reverse complement strand
TTGGGGTTTGGTTCTTGAGCAGACAAATCTTGGCCGTGGTGCCGCCCATGTCAAAGGACAAGACCTTGTCCAACCCATAACGCGCCGCTGTGTTGGCGGCAAAAACAGCACCACCCGCAGGACCGGATTCAACCAGACGCACAGGGAAGTCAGCTGCGCTCTCAATAGAAATGATTCCACCGCCAGAGTGCATCAGAAAGACTGAGCAATTCGCGCCCTCATCTTCAAGGCGACCTTTCAGGCGGCCAAGGTAGGATTTCATCAAGGGCTTGATATAGGCATTGGCCACAACCGTATTGAACCGCTCGTATTCGCGCATCTGTGGGGAAACCTCAGAAGACAGCGACACCATCACATCCGGTAGTTTCTCAGCAAGTACGTCGCGCACCATGCGTTCGTGATATGGGTTCAGATATGAGTGGATCAAACCAACAGCGATACTTTCATATCCAGCCGCATTGAGCTGATCGGTAACCGCTTCAACCTCGGCGCGGTTCAGATCAACCAACACGCCGCCAGTGGCATCCAGACGTTCAGAAATAGTAAAACGACTTTGGCGCGGGATCAACGGCTCTGGCAGGGTCAGGTTCAGATCATACTGCTCAAACCGGCTTTCGGTACGCATCTCGATCACGTCGCGGAAACCCTCGGTGGTGATCAGGGCCGTCTTGGCACCGCGCCGTTCAATTAAAGCGTTGGTGGCAAGGGTGGTGCCGTGGATGATCTGGCCGATGTCAGACGGGGCCACACCCGCCTTGGCACAGACCTGATGCAAGCCGTCGATGATGGCGTTTTCGGGGGCGATGTAAGTGGTCAAAACCTTGGTCGAAAACTGCTTGCCCTCGACCTCGATCACCACGTCGGTGAAGGTGCCGCCGATATCGACGCCCATGCGAATTGCGCTGTTGCCCATGTGTACTATGATCCCTGTGGGTGTGAGTCTATTTACTCAAACTAGGGTGAGTCCATGTATCAAATCAAATTGTTAAAATGAATAGGGATGATAAAAAAAATCTATCCTCTGGCGTTGTGAATTTCTGCCATGTTTTTCGCAATTTTAGCGGCCTGAGCGACAAAGCGGGGCGCGCGATCTGCATCAAAGCGTGCAAAGAATTCTAGATCATCTGGCTGCCATTGGTATTGGATCTGGATCAAATCGCCTTCGTTTAGTTCTTTGCTGATCATTGCCGCGGGGAGGGTAGCAACGCCCATACCGTTTAAGGTCATGTAGAGGCAGGCCGCAAGATTGCTTGAGGGGACAAGGCGCACATCCAGATCCTTGCGCGCTCCAAAGTGTGCAGCGGTTTCCGTATAAAGACAAGTGTCGCGGCTGTGGGTCAGAATCGGGTGTTGCGCAATATGTTCAATCGTTGGATTGGTAGTACCGCGCAGTCCCAGACCATGCGAGGCAACCCAGACCAAAGGGTAATCACCCAGTGGGATTTCGCCCGTCATCCGCTGGCGAAACGGGCCGTTCTGTAGAGCCAGATCAAGGGTGCGCGCCCCCAATTCGCGTTCCAGATTGACGGACAGATCTATTGTCAGCTCCACATGCAATTGCGGAAAGGTTGTGCTGAGCGCCTTGAGGAAATCACTAAGCCAAGTGTGCACGATCATCTCAGTCACGCCAAGGCGCAAGGTGCCATCGATCAGGCTGGGTTCTGCGGCCGCATCAGAAAAAGCATCCGCTGCCTGTAAAACCTTTCTGGCGTAGTCAAGCATCTCGATACCCTTAGACGTAAGCCGCACAGACCCTGCATCGCGTTCCATCAACTTGCGTTTCATTGCCCCTTCAAGCAGTGCAATACGGGATGAAACGTTTGGTTGTGTTGTATTCAAGCGATCCGCAGCTTTGCGAAAGCTGCCAAGGTCTGCAACCCAGACAAACGCTTCAAGCTGTTTGAGGTTAATTTTCACGCACCACATCCATCAGTTTAATTAATCGTATAACTCTTAATCAATAGGTTTACTTATTGGAAGGCGTGGCTTGAAGGCATGCTGTTAACTTCAGTTGCGATTCATTCTCAACTAAAGTATCTGTTGCGAGTAATTCGCATGTAGAGCTACATGTTTTTGCCTACCCTTTGAAGGAGCAGTTAATATGCAACGGATTGTTTTAGGATTTTGTTCTCTCGCAATAAGCGCAGTATGTGCTTCTCCAATTCTAGCATCCGACGATAAGTTTAAGGCGGTTACAACCTTTACCGTGATCGCTGATATGGCCCGTAACGTGGCAGGGGACGCCGCGATCGTGGAAAGCGTGACCAAGGCGGGGGCCGAAATCCACGGCTATCAGCCTACGCCCCGCGACATCATCCGCGCCCAGGATGCGGACCTGATCCTATGGAACGGTCTGAACCTTGAGCTGTGGTTCGAACAATTCTTCTTAAACCTCAAAGATGTGCCAAGCGTGACACTGACCGATGGCGTCGTCCCGATGAGCATCTCAGGCGGTGATTATAACGGCAAACCAAATCCACATGCATGGATGAGCACCACCAGCGCAATGATCTACGTGGACAACATCCGCGACGCCTTTGTGAAATATGACCCTGACAACGCGGCGACCTACACCGCCAATGCCGAGGCATATAAGCAAGAGATTGCGGCAGTTATCAAACCGTTAGAAGCAGACATCCTCGCGATGCCTGAAGGGCAGCGTTGGTTGGTCAGCTGTGAAGGCGCGTTC
>JABGTH010000074.1 GCA_018647275.1 Paracoccaceae bacterium | reverse complement strand
CATCGGGGCGCGGCGGAATGATCTATTCTGATTGCGGATTGGTCATTGATCCATCAGCCGAAGAACTTGCAGCCATCGCCCAACAATCCGCAGCCTCCTGCGTTGCATTGATGGACGAGACACCAAAGGTTGCGATGCTTTCTTTCTCTACCAAAGGCAGCGCCCACCACCCAAACGTTGATAAAGTGACCCAAGCTGCCGCACTGGTAAAAGAACAAGCACCCGATCTTAACGTCGATGGCGAACTTCAATTTGATGCCGCCTTTGTCCCCTCTGTGGGCGAAAGCAAAGCCGCCGGTTCATCCGTCGCAGGCCACGCCAACGTCATGATCTTTCCTAATCTTGATGCGGGAAACATTGGCTACAAAATCACCCAAAGGATTGGTGGCGCAACGGCCATCGGGCCAGTCCTTCAAGGCCTCGCCAAACCCGCAAACGACCTTTCTCGTGGCTGTAACGCAACCGACATCTTGCACATGATTGCAGTCACCGCTCTGCAAGCCGCAGCAAAATAAGAAAACGCACCGACAGGAGCCGAACATGAACCAGCCAAAGATCGATCTCTCGCCCAAAGTTTCTGACGAGATCCGGAAGACGACCTGCTACATGTGCGCCTGTCGCTGTGGGATCAACGTCCACATGAAGGAAGGCAAAGTCGCCTATATCGAGGGCAACCGCGATCACCCCGTCAACAAGGGTGTGCTCTGCGCCAAAGGCTCCGCTGGCATCATGCAAGTCAATGCACCTTCACGCCTCAACGCACCGATGAAACGCGTTGGCCCACGTGGCTCTGGTGAGTTCGAAGAAATCAGCTGGGATGAAGCGCTTCAAATCGCGACGGATTGGCTTGAACCTATCCGCAAAGAGAACCCGGAGAAATTGGCGTTCTTCACGGGCCGCGATCAATCACAATCTTTCACGTCATTCTGGGCACAGCATTTTGGCACGCCAAACTACGCAGCCCACGGCGGCTTTTGTTCTGTGAACATGGCCGCGGCTGGCATCTATACCATGGGCGGCGCGTTCTGGGAATTTGGTCAACCCGATTGGGACCACACCAAACTTTTCATGCTCTTCGGCGTGGCCGAAGACCACGATTCCAACCCGATCAAAATGGGTATTGGCAAAATAAAAGCTCGCGGGGCGCGCGTCATCAGCGTGAACCCAATCCGCACAGGATACAATGCTGTGGCTGATGATTGGGTTGGCATTACACCAGGCACCGATGGATTATTCATCCTCGCGATGATCCACTGCCTAATGAAAGCCGGTAAGATCGACCTGAACTACCTGTCGCAATATACCAACGCGCCAGTGCTGGTGAACTCAGACGAAAAGTCACCAGAATTCGGACTATTGATGCGTGACGAAGACGGTAAAGAACTGGTCATCGACCGCGCCACGGGCAAACTCACACCGTTCGATCAGCCGGGCGTCAAGCCAGATCTATCTGCTACGCACCGCGTTGCAGGCGTCACGCACCGCCCTGTGTTCCATATGATGGCCGAACGCTATCTCGAAGACGAATACGCCCCCGAAGCCGTGGCCGAACGTTGTGGCATCCCAGCTGAACGCATCCGTGCCATCGCTGCCGAACTGGCCCGCGTCGCGTTCGAAGAAAGCTTTGAGCTGGATCAGGAATGGACCGACTTCCGCGGCGAGCACCATAAAACAATGACGGGCCGCCCTGTGTCCTTCCACGCGATGCGCGGAATTTCGGCACATGCTAACGGTTTCCAAACTTGCCGCGCATTGCATGTGTTGCAAATCTTGCTTGGTACCGTCGAAGTACCAGGTGGCTTCCGCTTCAAACCGCCATATCCAAAGCCAGCAACCGCGCACCCAAAACCACACGTTGGGGTTACACCCGGCAAACCACTTGATGGTCCGCACCTTGGCTTTGTCCACAGTCCAGACGATCTGGCACTAAAGGCAGACGGCACGGCCGCGCGCATCGACAAAGCCTTCACATGGGAAAACCCGATGTCCAGTCACGGGCTTATGCACATGGTGATTTCCAACGCACACGCAGGTGATCCTTACAAGATCGACACGCTGTTCATGTACATGGCCAACATGTCGTGGAACTCTTCCATGAACACGCGCGGCGTGATCGAAATGCTGACGGATAAGAATGAGGAAACAGGCGAATACGTGATCCCGCGGATCATCTATTCCGATGCCTACTCCTCTGAAATGGTGGCCTACGCTGATCTTATCTTCCCTGACGCGACATACCTTGAGCGTCACGATTGTATCTCCATGCTCGACCGCCCAATTTGCGAAGCAGACGCAGCCGCCGATGCAATCCGCTGGCCTGTCATCGAACCTGACCGCGATGTGCGCGGCTTCCAATCCGTACTTTGCGAACTTGGTGCAAAACTAAACCTGCCAGGTTTCGTAAATGAAGACGGCAGCCAAAAATACGCAGATTACGGGGACTACATCGTCAACCACATCCGCAAGCCGGGCATTGGCCCGCTCGCAGGTTTCCGCGGCGAAAACGGCGACAAAGCAGGGCGCGGTGACGTAAACCCTGACCAACTCGACAAATACATCGAAAATGGTGGCTTTTTTGTTGAACACATCCAAGCCGGCGCGAACTACTACAAACCATGGAACAATGCCTACCAAGATTGGGCAGTTGGAATGGGCCTTTTGGACTCACCGCAGCCTTACCTGTTCAATCTTTACGTTGAACCAATGCGCAAATTCCAACTTGCCGCCGAAGGGCACGGGGATCGCCAACCGCCAGATCACCTGCGCGAACGGATCAAAGAAAAGATGGATCCACTGCCAATTTGGTACTCAAATGAGGACGAAAACAAAGGCGACGAATACCCAATCACAGCGCTGACACAGCGCCCCATGGCCATGTACCATTCTTGGGGCAGCCAAAACGCATGGCTACGCCAGTTGCACGGCCACAACCCGCTGTATGTGCCAACCAAGCTGATGCAAACCAGCGGCCTGAAAGATGGTGATTGGGCCAAAGTGACATCGCCCCACGGCGAGATCACAGTGCCTGTTCTTGAGATGGCAGCTTTGAACGAAAACACGATCTGGACATGGAACGCCATCGGCAAACGCAAAGGTGCGTGGGCCTTGGAAGAAGACGCACCTGAGGTGACCAAAGGGTTCTTGCTAAATCACCTGATCCACGAACTGCTGCCACCAAAAGGCGATGGGCTTCGCTGGGCCAACTCCGACCCAATTACAGGTCAGGCCGCTTGGTTCGACCTCAAGGTCAAAATCGAAAAAGCGGACCCACCATCGGAATCACAGCCGGTCCTCCCCGCAATCAAATCTCCTGTTGGCAAAGGTCCAAAAGATCTCGCTTGGAAGGTGGGCAAATGACCAACCCTTCATCTTACCAACTAAACTCCGGGGTCTGGGGCAGCGCTCCAGTCGACACAAACAAACAAGCGGAGCGCCAATAAATGACCACGCTACCAAACCTCACCCAAAAGAAACTGGGCCTCGTCATTGACCTCGACACCTGTGTCGGCTGCCACGCTTGCGTGATCTCGTGCAAAGGCTGGAACACCGAAAACTACGGCGCGCCATTGTCAGACCAAAACGCCTATGGGGCGGACAACTCGGGCACCTTCCTGAATCGTGTCCACAGTTTCGAAGTCCAGCCAACGGGCGACGAAGCAGCTGCACAACTAATACACTTCCCAAAATCCTGCTTGCACTGCGAAGACGCACCATGCGTCACCGTGTGCCCAACAGGTGCTAGCTACAAACGCGAAGAAGACGGCATTGT
>JABGTH010000098.1 GCA_018647275.1 Paracoccaceae bacterium | reverse complement strand
TAAAATGCGAATTCTACACGGCTCAAACTGTACAGGTCACAGGGCCAACTGCACAGTTTCGCGCATAAATGCCAACGCACTGTGCGTTAACCCACCGACCCACCCAACTTAGAATGATTCCAAACCTTGACTTGGGGGGCATCAGACCGCATATCAATAGCAACCCCGAGGAGGCATTAATATGTTCATTCAAACAGAATCCACACCGAACCCAGCAACACTAAAATTTTTGCCGGGCCAGACCGTTTTGGAAATGGGCACTGCAGATTTCCCAACAGCGGACACCAGCGACGCCTCCCCTCTTGCCCAACGCATTTTCGCAGTTGAAGGCGTTAGCGGCGTGTTCTTTGGCACTGATTTTGTAACAGTGACAAAGGCAGATGCCGTTGACTGGGATCATATCAAACCAGCATTGCTTGGTGCGATTATGGAGCATTTTCAGTCCGGTAGCCCTGTCATGGCAGGCGACCACCAACCCGCTTCCGGCCATGCAGAACACACAGGCGAAGACGGCGCAATCGTGGGTCAGATCAAAGAACTGCTCGATAGCCGCGTGCGTCCTGCCGTGGCCCAAGACGGTGGTGACATCACATTCCACGGCTTTGATCGCGGTGTTGTTTACCTTCATATGCAAGGCGCATGCGCCGGTTGCCCATCGTCAACATTGACGTTGAAAATGGGCATCGAAAACCTTCTGCGCCACTACATCCCAGAAGTGACCGAAGTGCGCCCAGTCGCCGTTTAAATCATGTTTTCAAAAGATAATAATACAAGATCACCGTCCAAATCTGGGCGGTTTTCTTGTTTTACAGCCCTGCCCCAGAAAGGTGGTTGTTAAGTGGAAAAGCCTCTCATCCTTGCCTTTGACACCTCCGGCCCATATTGCGCCGCCGCTTTGTTGTCGGGAGACGCTGTCATCACGAAAACCGTCGAAGAAATGAAAAAAGGCCAAGCAGAGCGGCTGATGTTCATCCTTGAAGAATTGGCGCAATTACATGGGTTTGCCTACGCAGACCTTGATGCACTTGCCGTTGGAACTGGTCCCGGTAACTTCACCGGCATCCGTATCGGCGTGTCAGCTGCACGCGGTCTTGCCCTTGGCCTTGGCATCCCAGCCTATGGCGTGAACGGTTTTGAACAACGCGCCATTCTGGACCCATCAGAGATAGTCCACAGTATCGCGGCCCCCCGTGGACAACGCTATGTTCGCGACGCCTCTGGTGCAGCATTGATTTCTAGTGAAGCATTTGAATCCAAGGGATATACTATCCCGACTGATCCAACCCCAGACGCACTTGTGGCCAGCATTGCATTGGCGGCACGCGCACGTTTTCCAAACCCAACCCTCGCGCCTGCCCCATATTATCTCAAGGCCCCCGATGCGGCCCCATCCAAAATCGCAGCCCCTACGATTTTATCATGACACCCAGTGAGTTAAGCCAAATCCACGGTGCCGCATTCACCATGTCCCGCCCATGGTCGGCCAAAGAATTTGAAGACCTTCTGCGCAACAAACACACCCATCTCTTCACCTGCACTCAGGGTTTCGCTCTGGTCCAAGTCATTGCAGGCGAAGCAGAACTTTTGACCATAGCAGTTCACCCTGACGCCCAAGGCAAAGGCGCAGGTGGTACGTTGATGTTAAAGTGGATGTCATCCGTAGATGCAGACGAGGCATTCCTAGAAGTCGCCGCAGACAACCTGGCCGCCAAACATCTTTACGCACGACATGGATTCGCAGGCGTCGCACGCCGTTACGCCTATTATGCCAGAGGTTTAGGTGATTCCGTCGATGCAATCACCATGCGTAGAGCGCTAAAATAGCGCTAGAACATAAGAATCTCCCAATACCTTACGTCATGGTAGAAAAAGCGGTTGACCCTGACTGCCCACTACGGCCTAATTTAAATCTGATCTAAGCATTCTGCATGCTTACGATGGGCCGAGCGGGTTAATCAAAACGGTTAACTCCCCAGTTCTGGCGGTCCCAAAACAAAACGTGGGAGAACAACCTGATGAAACTTATGCATAAATTCCTTGGCGCTGCTGCAGGTATCGCATTGACCGCTGGTGCCGCTGCTGCCGACCCAGCATTAATTTTTGACCTCGGTGGTAAATTTGACAAATCGTTCAATGAAGCTGCCTTTTCCGGCGCGCAACGTTGGGCAGAGGAGACTGGCGGTAAGTTCGCTGAGATCGAACTGCAATCAGACGCACAACGTGAGCAAGCACTGCGTCGCTTTGCTGAAGCTGGTGCAAACCCGATCGTAATGGCTGGTTTCGCATTCGGTGACGCACTGGGCCAAGTAGCTGCTGATTACCCAGACACAAAGTTCACAATCATCGATATGGTTGTTGATGCACCAAACGTGCGCTCAGTTGTCTTCAACGAACACGAAGGTTCATACCTTGTTGGTATGATGGCGGCTCATGCCTCGAAGTCTGGCACCGTTTCTTTCATTGGCGGCATGGACATGCCATTGATCCGTCGCTTTGCTTGTGGCTATGCCCAAGGCGTAAAAGCAGTAAACCCAGACGCGACAGTGATTTCCAACATGACCGGCACAACCGGCGCAGCATGGAATGACCCTGTAAAAGGTTCTGAGATCACCAAAGCACAAATCAGCCAAGGCTCTGACGTTGTTTTTGCTGCTGCTGGCGGCACAGGCGTTGGTGTATTGCAAACTGCTGCAGATGAGAAAATTCTCTCAATCGGCGTTGATTCAAACCAAAACTACCTACACTCAGGTCAAGTTTTGACATCAATGCTTAAGCGCGTCGACAATGCTGTATTCTCTGCATTCACAGACGGTGTTGACATGGAAACTGGCTTCTCAGTGATGGGTCTAGCAAACGGAGGCGTGGGTTATGCAATGGACGAGCACAACGCGTCACTCGTATCAGCTGACATGAAAGCTACTGTTGAAGCCGCCTCTGCACAAATCGCTTCAGGCGAGATTGCCGTTCATGACTATATGTCAGACGACAGCTGCCCAGCACTGACGTTCTAATCAAGCCTTAACGTACCAAAAGAAAGCCCCAAGCCATGACCGAATGTATTCACACACTTT
>JABGTH010000075.1 GCA_018647275.1 Paracoccaceae bacterium | reverse complement strand
GGTTAAATAGCTGCCTGCGTCACGCGCAGTATCTTTGAAGTTCACGCCGATGATCGAAATCCCTGCGGTTTGCATCTCTAACAATTTAGGGTGCTCGGCACGGCACGGTGGGCACCAGCTGGCCCAGAAATTGACCAATGTAAGTTCACCGCTTTTTAAGCGCTCTGGCATGACATTGGGGAACTCACCCAGTGCCTCTTGTGTAATCGCAGGCGCTATTTTGCCAATACGAGTGCTTTTCAGCACGTCTTTGTCAGCACGAAACATACCTATCGCAGCCATCGCGACGAACCCTGCAAAAATCAGTGGCGGTGCGATCATCAGAGGTGAAATTTTAACCATTCTGTTCACCACGCGCCTCAATCTCTTGCATCTGTTTACGTACACGCCGTCCTTTCACTACACTCATGACAACCAGTCCGACCAACAGAACGATCGATGCGCCGTAGGCCGACAAAACGGCATCTGCGTATTTTCCAAGATCTGGTAACATCAGCTGCGTCCCTCCCGTGCCAGCAGCGCCTTGGTGCGGCGTACTCGTATTTCAGTGCCTGTGCGGTACAATGTCAGCGCTAGGAACAACAATCCAAAGCCAACCATTGAGATCAACAACGGAACAAAAAACACGTCCGCAACGCTGCGTTCACCTGTCGCGACAGGGATCGAGGTCCCTTGATGCAGCCCTTGGTTCCAAAAATTCACCGCGTAACGTGATAGAACTGCAAAGACCGAGCCCACTATGCATAGCACTGCGGTCAAGTCCGCTGCTGTGTCAGAATCTTCAATCGCTTCCCAAAGCGCGACATAACCTAAATAGAATAGGAACAGGATCAGGAACGAAGTAAGCCGCGGGTCCCAAACCCACCATGTGCCCCACATCGGTTGCCCCCAGATTGCCCCCGTGATCAGCGCAATCAAAGTCATAACCACGCCAACAGGCGCAGCGGCCTTAGCCGCCAATGCGCTAACGTGGTGGCGCCGTATCAGCCAAATAAGTGAGGCCACCAACATCATAAACCATGCATTGATTGCCATCAAAGCCGCAGGCACGTGGATATAAATGATCTTAACAGTCGACCCTTGGCGTATATCATCAGGGGTAAAGAAAAACCCCCAGACCAACCCAACAACTGTCGAAGAAATAGCCAAAACCCACAGCGTTGAGAGCACCCGCTCGCTGAGGCGTAAAAACTTGACCGGATTTGCGTATTCCCAAAGTGACATGTGTTTTACCTAGTAATTTCGATTATTTGGTTCAATGCGGCTTGTCTGTTGTTTAAAAGCGATCACCGCAAGTTCACTTTAAGGACTGCAGCGCTGGCGATTGGCATCAATGCAATCGTTGCGGCACTTATCCCAGCCAACAACAGCAGTGGTGTGCTGACGTCTGCCCCGGCGGCCCCGCGCCGTGCTGCTTCTGCTCCGAAAATAAGCGTTGGCACATAGAGCGGCAGGACCAACAAAGACAACAATAGCCCACCCCGTTTGATACCAACGGTCAGCGCAGCACCAAACGTACCAATAACGGACAGAGCGGGCGTGCCCAGCAGTAGCGATAACACAAGCCAGCCATAACCCTGGGTTGGCAGGTTCATCAAGACCCCCAACACAGGGGCTGCAATGACCAAGGGCAGGCCCGTTGTGATCCAGTGCGCCAGCGCTTTTACACTTAGGGCTGCTTCGATTGGCAGTGGCGCTGTAGCTAGCAAGTCAAGTGTTCCGTCTTCAAAGTCTAGCGCCAACAATCGATCGAGTGACAGTAAACAAGCCAACAGCGCGCCTATCCACAAAACCCCAGGTGCGATTTTAGACAGCAATCCGGTATCCGCACCAACCGCAAAGGGTACCATCACAATAACGATCAAGAAAAACGCGAGCCCAAGGCCAAAGCCGCCCCCTGCCCGTAAAGCAAGCCGAATATCACGGATCAACAACGCCTTCATAAGAACGCCTCGTCGTTGGAACACATTGCCACGTCATTACGTGCAATGAAGGGTGTCAAATCTAGCACGTTCGCCTGTTCGATTCCGAGGTCGATGTGAGTGGCTATCAAAGCCATTCCCCCACTTTTCAAATGGGCCTCAACAGCCGCTGCAAACAGCGCAACCGAAGCGGTGTCCAATGACACCGTTGGCTCATCGAGAACCCAGATGGGCCGTCCTGTCACCAGCAACCGCGCTAAGCCAAGGCGGCGTTTTTGCCCCGCCGAAAGTGTGCCCGCCAACCGTTTCGATAGGTTTTCCAATTTAAAAGCTGTCAGAGCATGGGAAATGTCGGACTGGCCAAAGACCTCAGCCCAGAATGTCAGGTTCTCAGAGACGCTTAGCATCGCTTTTAACCCATCAGAATGAGCCGCATATGCGATCTGGTCCTG
>JABGTH010000078.1 GCA_018647275.1 Paracoccaceae bacterium | reverse complement strand
TGGGCGTGATACATTTTTGATCATGGTGTTCAGGTCTATGGCAGGTGTCGCGTCACGCGGGTAGTAATATTCTTTGAAACACCGCGATTCCTGACCCAACCGGAGATAGCCGATGACCCGTTTTGCATTACTTGCAGCCCTTGTTGCCCTTGCCACGCCCACCTTTGCCGCTGACAAAATCAGCAAAGAAGATGACTGCGCATATCAGGCAGACGTAGTTGGCGCGATCCAAAAGGCGCGGATGGATCGTGTAAGAGAAAGCAAATTGGCCGAAGCGATTGCCGCGACTGAACCAACTTGGTCAGAGCAGTTCAACAACGCGATTACACTTTTGGGTGGAGCCATTTATCAATTCAAACACCGCGATCTTAAAGGCATCGATTTGAGTGCTCAGTGGAAAGAAGCATGTCTTTCTCGCGAGTGACGACTCGACTCTGACGACGCCAGCACCAATATATACGCCATGAGCTTACCTCCCGGTTTCCTAGATGATTTGCGCACCCGCGCCAGCCTGTCCCAAGTGGTTGGGCGAAAAGTCATGTGGGACACGCGCAAGTCAAATCAGGGCAAGGGTGATATGTGGGCACCGTGCCCCTTTCATCAGGAAAAATCTGCCAGTTTTCACGTCGATGACCAAAAAGGATTTTATTATTGCTTTGGCTGTCAGGCCAAAGGCGATGCGATTTCTTTTGTCCGTGAAACTGAAAACGTAGGGTTTATGGAGGCCGTTCGCATTCTTGCGGACGAAGTCGGCATGCCGATGCCAGCTCAGGATCCCAAAGCGCAGGAAAAATCAGACCGCCGCACCCAATTGGCCGAGGCCATGGAGCATGCGGTTAAGTTTTTCAAACTACAGCTTCAAACAGCCGCAGGCGCAGATGCGCGCGCCTACTTGGATGGCCGTGGCCTAAAGCCACCTGCACAAGAACGCTGGGAAATCGGCTTTGCCCCTGACACGTGGCAGGGGTTGTGGGGCCATTTGATCGCCAAAGAGGTTGATCCTGATCTGATCCTTGGCGCTGGTCTGGGTAAGCCCAGCCAGAAGGGTGGCAAACCCTATGACACCTTCCGTGGTCGCATCATGTTCCCGATCCGCGACGCACGTGGCCGATGCACCGCTTTTGGTGGACGGGCGATGGATCCAAATGATAACGCGAAATACCTAAACTCACCCGAAACCGAATTGTTCGACAAAGGCCGAAGCCTTTACAACCACGGACCCGCACGCACCGCAGTTGGCAAAGGCCAGCCGCTGATTGTGGCTGAGGGGTACATGGACGTTATCGCGCTGGGCGAGCACGGCTTTGGCGGGGCGGTCGCGCCGCTTGGTACCGCGATCACCGAAAGCCAGCTGCAGATGATGTGGCGGGTGTCACCAGAGCCGATCATCGCCCTTGATGGGGACAAGGCAGGCTTGCGCGCCGCAATGCGCCTGATCGATCTGTCATTGCCTTTGCTTGAGGCGGGGCAATCGCTGCGCTTTGCCTTGATGCCCGAAGGGTTGGACCCTGATGATCTGCTAAAGGCGCAAGGCGCACCCGGTCTGCAAAAGATAATCGATGGCGCCATCCCGATGGTCCAGCTGTTGTGGCAGCGCGAAACTGAAGGCATGATTTTTGACAGTCCTGAACGCAAAGCGGGCCTGGATAAGACGCTGCGCGAAAAAATCAAGCTGATCAAAGACACCTCTATTCGGGGTCACTATGCTCAGGCGATCAAAGACCTGCGTTGGGATTTGTTTTCGACGAAACGTGCGGGACCACAGCGCCCCAACGGCAACTTTAAGGGTGGTGGGTTCCGTGGTGGCAAATGGCAGCCGCCCCAAAACGCATTGGCCGCGACTAAATCATCGGCGCTTGCCTCTGCTTTGACGCCTGAAATCACAGAGCACTTGCGCGAAGCGATTGTTTTGGCAGCCCTTGTTGGCACACCAGAAGTGGCGGAAGAGTTCGAGCGCGGGTTAGAGAGGATGACCTGTCGCAACAGCGATCATGCTGACATCCGCCGTGTCATTTTGCGCAGCCTTGGGGCCAGCGTAGGGGAGTTGCGCGAAAATATTTATGACGCACTGGGGCCCTTCGCCCTTGAAAACCTGCTGAATGCCAACCATGTCGCAATCATACCCTGCATCCGCGTTCCTGGTGATGTCGAAAAGGTGCGCCTGACCGTGGCTGAAGAGCTGGGTAAATTAAATGCAGCACGCGGATTGGATGCCGAAATCGCAGATGCGGCTGAAGATCTGACAGGTTTCGCTGACGAGGATGTCACGTACCGACTGTCTCAGGCCGCAAAAGCGGTGCAGGAATCGGTGCGAAGCACGGAAGAAAATAAGGCCGAATTCGACCTAGGCGCGAATGGGGCCAAGATGGACAAAGACGAGCGCAGTGCATTAGACGCACTCATGGAAACGATTCGGTACTCAAAAGATGACACTTAGTTGCTTTTAGGCAGGATTCGTTAGGAAAAAGACGGTAAATGGGTGGCCGAATCACCCGAAGGCGTGAATGATTCTCTAACTGATTCGTTTTCCGAATCACTTACGGAGCCCTGAACAGGAGCACTTGATGGCCGCGAAAGATAATGACGACGCAAAGCGCGAAGGCGCTGATGGCGATATCTCACTAGATATGAGCCAAACTGCCGTTAAGAAGATGATAGGTGAAGCCCGTGAAAAAGGCTATATCACCTACGATCAACTTAATACTGTTTTGCCGCCTGAGCAGGTAAGTTCTGAGCAAATCGAAGACGTGATGTCGATGTTGTCCGAAATGGGTATCAACATTATTGAAGACGAAGATGCCGAAGAAGAAGAAGCAAAAGGTCCAACGGATCTGGTTGCTGCTGAAGGCACACGTGATCTAACACTTGGCAACACGGGCCAGGAAAAACTGGATCGTACCGACGATCCGGTTCGCATGTACCTGCGTGAAATGGGTTCTGTTGAATTGCTCTCTCGTGAAGGCGAGATCGCGATTGCAAAACGCATCGAGGCCGGTCGCAACACGATGATTGCTGGGCTGTGTGAAAGCCCGCTGACATTCCAAGCGATTACAATTTGGCGCGACGAGCTTTTGTCCGAGGACATTCTGCTGCGCGACGTTATCGATCTTGAAGCCACCTTTGGCGACCAGATGGGCGAAGACGAAACACCTGTTGTGCCTGTTGCACCGGTTGTTGAAGTTCCACCAGAACTTGATGCCGACGGTCACCCGATCCAAAACGACGACGATGATGATGAAGACGAACAGGCAAACATGTCTTTGGCCGCGATGGAAGCTGCGCTAAAGCCACAGGTTTTGATCGCTTTGGACATCATTGCCGACGACTATGTTAAGCTTAGTCAAATGCAGGACAATCGTTTGTCCGCGACTTTGAACGAAGACGGTTCATTCTCTGCTAAAAACGAAAAAGCCTATCAAAAACTGCGCTCTGAAATCGTTTTGTTGGTGAACGAACTTCACTTGCACAACAATCGCATCGAAGCGTTGATAGACCAGTTGTACGGTATCAATCGCCGCATAATGCAGATCGACTCTGCGATTGTTAAGCTTGCTGACCAAGCGCGCATTAACCGCAAAGAATTTGTGGAAGCCTATCGTGGTCGGGAACTTGATCCTAACTGGCTTGAAGAAATGGGGCAGCGCCCGGGTCGTGGTTGGCAGATGTTTATCGAACGCTCCATGGATAAAGTTGTCGAGTTGCGCACTGACATGGCCCAAGTCGGCCAATACATCGGTCTAGATATCCCTGAATTCCGCCGCATCGTGCAGCAAGTTCAGAAGGGCGAAAAAGAAGCCCGCCAAGCGAAAAAAGAAATGGTTGAAGCCAACCTGCGCCTCGTTATTTCCATAGCTAAGAAATACACAAACCGTGGCCTACAGTTCTTGGATCTGATCCAAGAAGGTAACATTGGATTGATGAAAGCGGTTGATAAGTTCGAATATCGCCGTGGTTATAAATTCTCCACCTATGCGGCATGGTGGATCCGTCAAGCGATCACGCGTTCTATCGCCGATCAGGCCCGTACAATTCGCATCCCAGTGCATATGATCGAAACGATCAACAAACTGGTACGCACAGGTCGCCAGATGTTGCACGAGATTGGTCGTGAGCCGACACCAGAGGAATTGGCGCACAAGCTGCAAATGCCTTTGGAAAAAGTGCGCAAAGTTATGAAGATCGCCAAGGAACCTATTTCCTTGGAGACACCAATCGGCGACGAAGAAGACAGCCAATTAGGCGATTTTATTGAGGACAAGAATGCCGTTCTGCCACTCGACAGCGCCATTCAGGAAAACCTTAAAGAGACAACGACACGTGTTCTGGCATCTCTTACGCCACGCGAAGAACGTGTTCTTCGTATGCGTTTCGGCATCGGCATGAACACCGATCACACGCTTGAAGAAGTGGGCCAACAGTTCTCTGTTACACGTGAGCGTATTCGTCAGATCGAAGCGAAAGCACTGCGTAAACTGAAACACCCAAGCCGTTCACGCAAATTGCGTAGCTTCTTGGATCAGTAAACGACGCTGTCACCAGTACATAAAACGCCCGCGCCTCCTTGGTCGCGGGCGTTTATGTATTTTACGCCCAAACACCCAGGGTATGATTATGCAGACAACATTTGAAATTCAAACCAACGGTGCTGGTCTTTATGATTTTACCATTGCGCCTGCGGGTTGGATCAATGGACGGGGCAACGGATTGCTGACCTTGATGGTGCAACACACCTCGGCCTCTTTGTTGATTCAGGAATGCGCTGATCCCGAAGTGCAAACCGATCTACAGGCTTTCTTTAGTCGACTTGTGCCACCCACAACTGATCTATCGATGTCCTACCTCACGCATACATATGAGGGGCCCGATGATATGCCCGCACATATTAAATCAGCGATGATGCCTGTATCGTTGCAAATACCAGTGGCAGGTGGACGTATGCGTTTAGGCACATGGCAAGGGATCTATTTGTTCGAACATCGAACTGCGCCACATACACGCAACGTGGCCGTTCATTTCGCACAAAGCTAACCCTCTATGATGTGGTTGAATTTTGCTACTACCCAAACCGTAGCGGTTGTCCTATAACTGTGGATAAGTAGGGAAAATACGCTACAACAGGCATTAATAATTGATAGGGGAACGGTCAATGCGCTGCCCATTTTGTGGTAACATCGACACACAAGTAAAAGACAGCCGTCCGGCCGAGGATCACGTATCCATTCGCCGCAGACGCTTTTGCCCCGCTTGTGGCGGGCGCTTTACCACATACGAGCGCGTTCAGCTGCGTGATCTCGTGGTCATTAAAACCAGCGGCAAACGCGAAGATTTCGATCGCGATAAGTTGGAACGCTCCATTCGCATTTCAATGCAGAAACGCCCAATCGATCCAGAGCGGATTGATCAAATGATTTCTGGAATTGTGCGCAGGCTGGAAAGCATGGGTGAAACTGACATTGGTTCCGGCCAAATCGGTGAAATCGTGATGGAGGCCTTGGCACGCATCGATACGGTTGCCTTTGTGCGCTTTGCATCGGTCTACAAGAATTTCCAAGAAGCGGATGACTTTGACAAGTTCGTTGCAGAACTGCGCCCAGCCGTCACTCCTGACGAGTGAGCCTAGGCTCTGACACACGCTACATGGCGCTCGCCCTCACGTTAGGGCGTCGCGGGCAGGGGACCACTTGGCCTAACCCTGCGGTGGGCTGTGTCATCGTCAAAAATAATCGCATCATTGGGCGCGGCTGGACTCAACCGTCTGGCCG
>JABGTH010000079.1 GCA_018647275.1 Paracoccaceae bacterium | reverse complement strand
GGTGCTCCGCAACGCGCACGCTGGATCTTGATCGCGGCATTTTTGGTTGCCGTGATTGCGGTGCATTTGGTCTTGCCGATTACGCATCCTCTGCGCCTTGGTTTGGGTGAAACGGCGGCCCCTTGGTTGTTCGTTCTGGGCATCGCTGGATTGGTGTGGGGTTACCGTTGGATGCTGCGCAGATTGCGTACACAGGCGGTGGTCAAAGAAGAAGCCGCCGCAATTGATGCCCCCCTTTTTAGCGAAACAGAATTGAACCGTTATGCCCGTCATATCGTCATGCGCGAGATGGGCGGCGCAGGTCAAAAGGCGCTCAAACAAGCAAAGATTTTGGTCGTTGGTGCGGGTGGTTTGGGATCGCCCGTTTTGCAATATTTGGCGGCAGCAGGCGTTGGCACAATCGGTGTGATTGATGATGACGAGGTTGATAACGCAAACCTACAACGCCAAGTGATCCACAGGGATGATGACATTGGCACGGCCAAAGTTTTTTCGGCCCAAGCGGCGATGATCGCGCAAAATCCATTTGTAGATGTGCGCCCTTACCAGCGACGCCTGACAGATGACATCGCGGCGGAATTGATCGCCGAATATGATTTGGTTCTGGATGGATGTGATAATTTCGAAACCCGTTATCTGGTAAACAAGGTGTGTGTTGAAAGGCAAACGCCGCTGATTTCCGGGGCTTTGACGCAATGGGAGGGACAGTTAAGTGTCTTTGACCCTGCCAAGGGCGCACCGTGCTATCAGTGCATTTTCCCTCAAGCGCCTGCGCCTGAATTGGCCCCCAGTTGTTCAGAGGCGGGTGTGATTGGTCCCTTGCCCGGTGTGGTTGGATCGATGATGGCGATTGAAGCGATTAAGGTAATTACGGGTGCCGGTGCGTCGCTGCGCGGTGAGATGGTGATCTATGACGGGCTGTATGGTGAAAACCGCAAAATTACGCTGGAGCCTCGGGCCGATTGCCCGATTTGCTCCAAAACTGAATAACCTCCAAAGGAGACACGCATGACAAATCCATTGCTCGCAACTTGGGACACACCCTTTGGCCTAGCCCCGTTTAACAAGATTTCTGACGATGATTTCGCCCCTGCGTTAGGGATAGCTTTGGCCAGCCATAAGGCTGAGATTGACGCGATCGCTGGCGCGACAGAACCTGCGACATTTGCAAATACGATCGAAGCACTTGAGGCGGTGGGCCGTGATCTGGACAAGGTGTTGTCTGTGTTTTTTACCGTTGCAGGGGCTGACAGCAATCCCGTACGCGAGGCGTTGCAGCGCGATTTTTCACCACAACTGGCAGAACATTTTTCAGAAGTGTCCGGCAACAAAGCACTGTTTGCACGTGTGGCTGCAGTTTGGGAGGCACGCGATAGCCTGAGCCTTAGCGATGAACAGGCGCGTGTTTTGATGCTGACCCATCGTGGGTTTGTGCGTTCCGGCTCTGCCTTGGAGGGTGCGGACGAGGCCCGAATCAAAGAAATTAAAGGTCGATTGGCCGTATTAGGCACCGAATTCACCCAGAACCTTTTGTTTGATGAGCGCGAGTGGTTCATGAAATTAGGCGAACATGATTTGGACGGATTACCTGATTTTGTGATTTCCGCGGCACGCGCCGCAGGTGAGGAAAAAGAAGCGGGCGGTCCGGTTGTGACCTTGTCGCGCTCAATCATTGTACCGTTTTTGCAATTTTCGACGCGCCGCGATTTGCGCGAGATCGCCTATAAGGCCTGGGGTGCGCGCGGGGCCAATGGGGGCGACAAAGACAACCGTGACATCACGGCCGAGATTTTGGCGTTGCGCTCACAGCGCGCGCAGCTTTTGGGCTACGGAAATTTTGCGCAATACAAATTGGAAACAGAGATGGCGAAGACGCCGCAAGTTGTGCGCGATTTGTTGATGGCCGTTTGGGAACCCGCTAAGGCACACGCCAATTCAGATGCTGAAAAGCTGACGGCTATGATGCACGGCGATGGTGTGAACGGTGATCTGGAACCTTGGGATTGGCGATTCTATTCAGAACGTCGCCGTAAGGAACTGCATGATTTAAATGAGGCGGAATTGAAGCCGTATTTCCAACTGGACCGTATGATTGATGCATCCTTTGATTGCGCCACACGTCTGTTTGGGTTGCAATTTAAACCGCTAGATGTGCCGCTTTATCACCAGGATTGCCGCGCATGGGAAGTGACGCGTGATGGTGAGCATATCGCGGTATTCATTGGCGATTACTTTGCACGTGGTTCCAAACGTTCCGGGGCGTGGTGTTCTGCAATGCGTTCCCAATCGAAGTTCCCACAAGCGCAGGCTCCTGTGGTGATCAACGTATGTAACTTTGCGAAAGGGACTCCTGCGTTATTGTCCTATGATGATGCGCGCACTTTGTTCCATGAGTTTGGTCACGCGCTGCACCAGATGCTGTCGAATGTGACCTATGAAAGTGTGTCGGGCACTTCGGTAGCGCGCGACTTTGTTGAGTTGCCAAGCCAGCTGTATGAACACTGGTTGGAGGTGCCTGAAGTGTTGGCCAAGTTCGCCACACATGCGCAAACCGGTGAAGCGATGCCAGAGGCGTTGTTGTCCAAAGTTTTGGGCGCGGCGACCTATGATATGGGATTTTCTACAGTGGAATATGTGGCCTCAGCGATGGTAGATTTGGAGTTCCACGACGGTCATGCGCCAGGTGACCCAATGGCACGCCAGGCTGAAATTTTGGCAGGTCTTGGGATGCCTCACGCGATCACGATGCGCCACGCCACGCCGCATTTTGCGCATGTGTTTTCTGGCGACGGTTATTCATCAGGCTACTACAGCTACATGTGGTCTGAGGTTATGGATGCTGACGCGTTTGAGGCGTTTGAAGAAGCGGGAGGTGCTTTTGATCCTGAACGTGCAGCTGCACTAGAGGCCAACATTCTATCAACCGGTGGCAGCCGTGATGCGGGGGAATTATATGTCGCATTCCGTGGTCGTTTGCCCGGGGTAGAAGCTTTGCTAAAGGGGCGTGGTTTGGCCGCTTGAACTGTGGTTGGGGGTGCTGCCCCCGCCGCGCTTTGCGCGCCTCCCCCGAAGGTTGTTTGGTAAGATGAAGCAACCGTGGTTAGTAGCCTGCGCTGCGATCCACGAGGTGTAGAAGTGGTTCGTTTGCTTCCCCGCGCCGGATGTTTTCTGCGATTGTGAGGCTGGAGTATTTCGCCCGTGTTTCGGCCGCGATATGGGGTGTGACTGTGACCTTTGGGTGTGCCCAGTATGGGTGGTCTGAGGGCAATGGTTCGATGCGGAATGTATCGAGTGTTG
>JABGTH010000080.1 GCA_018647275.1 Paracoccaceae bacterium | reverse complement strand
GGGGGCTTTGGGTCCACTCAAGCATGAAGTCTTCATGTGCGACAAGGGCATGTGAAACCGCAACTTCTAGGGCGCTATGGTCAAACGTGTTTGGTGGATACGCGGCAATCAACTCGTCCGATTGACCTGTGAGAACCAAAGCATGAAGCCCACCGGCAATACGCAATGGTAACGAATGGCCAACGGGACCGATGTCGCCTGTGTAGGCAGCCATCGCTTAGCCTAATTTGGTGTCCGATTGCCAGTTCTCGGAAAGTATGCGCAGCAAGTGACCCATGAATGGGGGTCTAGCCGTTCACATGAAGCAGCTTGATCTTCAAAGGCTGCGCGTAAAGTCATTTAAAGCGATCCATCAGTTTTTGCATCGCGGATCTGCTGTCGTTGTCTGGCGCAGGTTCGACAGGTTTCTTTTTCGGTCGCTCTGTCACAACCTTTTCTGGCGGACGTTTGCCTGTACTTGGACGAGGCGGTGCAACGCGAAGGGCAACCGCATTCATAAACTTGGGTGGATCACCCGCGGCCAAAGATGGGGCTCCATCTGCGCAACCGCGCAGCACGTCATCCAACCAATCTTGTTCTGCTTTGGCAAAATCACTTAGCACAAAACCCGCAACACGATCTTTATGACCAGGATGACCAACGCCCATGCGAATACGACCGTAATCTGCGCCAATATGGGCATGGATAGACCGCAGACCATTGTGTCCTGCATGACCACCAGACATCTTGAAACGTATTTTTCCGGGGGCAAGATCCAGTTCGTCATGAAAAACGACAACATCTTCAGCGTCAATTTTGTGAAACTTCATCGCGGCCGCAACAGATTGACCAGAATTGTTCATGAAGGTTTCGGGCTTTAGCAAAACCGCGCGATTAGACTCGAACCTAATTTCTGTTACCAGACCTTGGGATTTTTGCTTCCATGGGCCAATTCCGTGATCTGAGGCAATCATATCGAGGGCCATAAACCCAATATTGTGGCGGTTACGGGCGTATTTCGCGCCGGGGTTTCCCAAACCAACAATCAACTTCATGGCGTTCCCTCAATTCATATCTGTCTTTGTCGCAGACTAGCACAGGCAACAACCAGACCTCCACCACAGCGCATACATCTTTTGATGAAACGAAAAACGGGGCCCCAAAAGGAGCCCCGTTTCATTACCTCAAGCTCTTGCGAGTTGGGTTTAGCTTTCTGCAGGTGCTTCAGCTTCAGCTTCTGCTTCATCGTCGTCACCAGCAGAGCGAAGGCTCGACGGTGCAGAGATGTTGCCAACAACAAAGTCACGGTCGATTGTGGCTTTTGCGCCTTCTGGCAGTTTGATGGATGAGATGGTGATGGTGTCGCCAACTTCCAAACCAGTCAAATCAACAGTCAATGCATCAGGGATATCGCCAGCAAGAACGTTTAGTTCAATTTCTGGACGCACAACGGACAACAGGCCACCGCGCTTGATACCTGGGCATTCGTCTTCGTTGATAAACTCGACTGGGATAAAAAGGTTGATTGTTGTAGTGCGCTTTAGACGCATGAAGTCGACGTGTGTTGGCAAGTCTTTAACAACATGGCGCTGAACGTCGCGGCAGATAACGCGAACGTCGTCTTGGCCTTCAACTTTCAGGTTGAAAAGCGTGGACTTAAAGCGGCCAGCTTTCAACATTTTCAGCAATTTGTTGAATGGGATGTTGATCGGTTGTGGATCAACGTCGCCACCAAACACAATGCCTGGTACCATGCCATCGCGGCGTGCCTGACGAGCGGCGCCCTTGCCTGTCCCCGTACGTGCTAGAACTTCAAGATCAGGGATCTCTCCAGCCATAATAATTCTCCAATGTTTTAAGGGCAGGACGCCTCCAAGGCTGTCGTCCCGCGTGAAGTGGCGCGTATAGACCGGATTCGCATCTGAGAAAAGCGCTTTTTAACTGCGCTGTCACTTGTGGCGGGGCATGCTCTCTGGCACCACTCGGATATGGGTATATTGAACGATCTTTATCTATCACGCAAACCGCTTGCAGGCTTCACTGTTATTGGCATGGCATGGGCGGCATATTTCGCGCAAATGCCTGTTCTTAAAGCAGGTTTAGGCGTTTCAGACGCGACTTATGGCTTGATCGTTTTGGTGTCGTCACTTGGTGCGGTTGCTGCAATGTTTCTTGCGCCACTCACCCAGCGTCTGGCTGGGTCGTTCGCTTTGGTTTTCGCTGCCCTC
>JABGTH010000081.1 GCA_018647275.1 Paracoccaceae bacterium | reverse complement strand
GGGTGAAGGCGTATTTGCTCACACGGTCCTCTTTGATAGCCACAGAGGTCGCAACCAGATCATATTTGCCTGCCAGAACCCCTGCCAAAATGCCGTCCCAGGGCAGTTGAAGCTGCTCAAGCTCGACGCCCATGTCAGCGACAATCAAGTCGAGGATGTCTTTGCCGTAGCCAACCACTTTGCCATCTTTCAGGAATTCCATCGGGGGATAGGCGACCTCAGTCGCAACGGTGATCTTGCCACCGCTTGTCACCATGTCCAGAACCGATTGCGCCACCACAGGACCGCAGAGTGCAAAGGCTGTCGCACAAGCCAACAGGCCTTTTGTCATTCGACGTCTTTCTAGTTGTATCATTGTCGTCTCCCTAATGTTTGATTTTGTAGTGCAATTTCTTTAATCGTGCATCACAGGCGGGTGCCAAAACGCACAATAGTTCAAACATGATCGACGCCCCCACCCAGGCAGTGCCGCCCGAAGGGTCAAAGGGTGGAGAGACCTCAACAAGGTCCGCGCCAATCAGGTTCAACCCGGCCAGCGCGCGCACCATTTGCTGCGCTTGAAAGGTTGAGAAGCCACCAATTTCCGGCGTGCCTGTGCCCGGCGCATAGGCTGGGTCGATCCCGTCAATGTCAAAGCTTACGTAAGTCTCATTATCACCGACGATCTCGCGCGCTTCTTGCATAACGTCATCAACGCCACGCTCGAACAGTTCTTCGATTTCAACAATTCGAACGCCTTGATCCAAGGCCCAGTCGAAATCCGTCGTTTCATATTTGACGCCGCGAATACCAATCTGAATCGTGCGTTTGGGGTCTAAAAAACCCTGCTCAATCGCGCGCCGAAAGGGCGTGCCGTGGGTGTATTTGCTGTCGCCAAAATACGCATCGTTCATATCCGTGTGGGCATCAAAATGGATCATCCCGACGGGGCCATTCCGGCCAAGCGCGCGCAGGATCGGGAAAGACACCAGATGATCACCCCCCGCAGAGAGCGGCATTATGCCCTTGTCAGACAGTTGGTTGTAAAAGCCAGTGATCAGATCAAGGCTTTCCATGATATCCATCGGGTTAACGGGCGCGTCGCCCAGATCAGCGCAATTCGCCAGTTTAAACGGGTTCACCCCGCTGCGTGGATGCGTTGTGCGGATCATTGTGGACAGATCGCGCAACTGGCGCGGACCGTGACGCGGCCCTGGACGGTTTGAGGTGCCCCCATCAAACGGAACGCCCACAATCGCGATATCAGTCTTGTCTGCTTGCGGATTGTCCAACTCAAGATGTGGCAAGCGCATAAAGGTGGGCATCCCTGCAAATCGTGCCGTCTTTAGTCCTGGAATGGGCTGAAACGCCGCGTCTTTTGGCTGCATTCGCTATTTCCCTCACACTTGTTTGGGCAAAGGTTTACACAGGTGAAATATTTGTTAAACGTCGACATATAGGAATTCACTTTGATAGATTGCGACGTAATGCCTAATCCTTCTATTGCCGATTTAGACATCAAACTGCTGCGCGTTTTCTGTACGATTGTGGAATGCGGCGGGTTCTCGCAGGCGCAATCAGAGCTGAACCTGTCACGCTCAACGATCAGCACGCATATGGCCAATTTGGAAACCCGCCTTGGGTTCAAACTGTGCAGCCGAGGGCGTGCTGGATTTGCGTTAACGGCACGCGGGGGGGCAGTTTATGAAGCCTCGCGTTCCATGCTGTCCTCTATTGATGCCTATCACGGTCAAATCGGGCAGTTGAAAGAGAGCATCGTGGGTGAGGTTGCGATTGGCGTGGTCGACAACCTGATCACCAACAGGGAATGCCGGTTGCGCGACGCCATTCGGGAAGCCCTTGCAGCCTCCAAAGACTTGCGCATTGTGTTGCGGATTGGGCCCCCCGACCAGATCGAAGAACACCTTGTCAGGGGGCAGGTCCAAATGGCCATTTCGCCAGAATTTCCGGCCCGAAAAAACGTCTCGCAGATGCCGCTGTTCATTGAGAAACAACGATTGATCTGCGGTAAAGGGCATCCTCTATTCAGGGTCGAAGATGACGCAATGACACCTGAACTGATCGCGGAGCAAAATTTTGTTAGACGCGGCTTCGTTTCAGTCCTGACTCCCTATTCGGCGTTCTTCAACCGGCCAGCACTGGCCGTTTCGCACCAGATGGAAGGGCTTGCACATTTCATACTCAGCGGAAATTGTGTTGGTTTCTTGCCCGAGATTTACGCAAAATATTGGGTTGATCGCCAAGAAATGCGAGTCATTCGTCCGGATCATTTTTCCTTTGATGTGCCCATTTGCCTCTCTCGTCACGAAGGGCCACAGCATACGCTAGCAGCCTCCCATGTATATGACACACTCGTACAGGTCCACGGAGTAGAGGCGTGATCTACAAACTTCAAAGAACATTTCCTCAAAGCAGTCGATGAATATCTGAGGCTGAATGGTAACAACGATGTTGGCAGACAAATTCTAACAGGTCTCAGAGCACCACGCCAGTTCATTCCAGCAGATCAAGTTCCTCAACGATGGCATCTAGCGTCTCGGCCCGCTGTTTAACGGCGACGGCATTCTTTCCAACATATGCTATCGCAATCAAACTAGCGAGCTTATGAGCCCAGACAGCACCTCGGGTTGCTGTCAACTTAATGAGAACGCGCATCAAATTACTAGATTAACCCGAGTCTATGCGCTGGTGCTGTCAAACTAATGAG
>JABGTH010000082.1 GCA_018647275.1 Paracoccaceae bacterium | reverse complement strand
GCCGGCAGCTTCTGGGTTGATTTCGAAATCGGTGACCTGTCCGTTTTCCAGAGCCGACACCCAGCTGACACCAGTGATGGTCAATTCGTCAGTGCCGTCAGACCCGTGGACCAACCACGCCTTTTCTGATCCCAATTGGCCAAGTGTTTCGGCCATTGGGCGAATAAGATCGCGAGAAAACGCACCAGTGAGTTGGCGTTTGACGCCAGCAGGGTTGGTCAATGGGCCAAGGATGTTAAAGATTGTCCGCGTACCCAATTCGGCACGCGTTGGCATCACATGTGCGATTGCAGGATGGTGCATAGGGGCCATCATAAAACCAATACCGGCTTCGTTCAGGGCTTTTTCAACAACTTCAGGGCCGACCATAACGTTCAGGCCCATTTGGGTCAGTGCATCTGAGGCCCCTGATTTTGACGACAGATTGCGGTTGCCGTGCTTTGCAACTGTGACCCCAGCACCGGCGACAACAAAAGCTGTCGCGGTTGAGATGTTCAGTGTGTTTTTCCCGTCGCCACCTGTTCCGACGATATCTATTGCACCTGCTGGCGCTGACACCGCGTGACACTTGGCGCGCATGACCGCCGCCGCCGCCGCGTATTCGTCCACTGTTTCGCCGCGTGTGCGCAGTGCCATAAGGAAACCGCCAATTTGGCTTGGCGTTGCTTCTCCCTCAAACAAGATACCAAAGGCTGTTTGGGCTTGTTCGCGAGTTAGGGGGCCATTGGCCGCCGCGTCGATTAAAGGTTTGAGTGCGTCACTCATGCTGGCACCGCCATCTCATTTACAAAGTTCTGCAGTAGCGCATGACCATGTTCAGAGCGAATTGATTCTGGGTGGAATTGTACGCCGTGGATTGGCAGGTCGCGGTGTTGTAGTCCCATGATTGTGCCATCCTCTAACTCTGCTGTAACTTCCAGCACCGCAGGTAATGTATCACGCTCAACAATCAAAGAATGATAGCGCGTTGCCTCATAAGGTGTTGGCAAATCTTTGAAAAGGCCTCTGCCAGTGTGATGCATCGTGCCCATCTTGCCGTGAACAATCTCGTGGCAGCGCACAACATTACCGCCAAACGCTTGGCCGATGGATTGATGACCCAAGCAAACGCCTAACAACGGCGTACGCGTCTCTGCGGCGGCTTGTGTCAGGGCAAGGCAAATGCCGGCTTGATCCGGGTCACAAGGACCAGGGGATAATAAAATCCCTGCAGGCTTCATCGCCATTGCTTCTTGCACATCAATGGCATCATTGCGCCGGATTTCAATTTCCGTGCCCAAGGTGCCCAAATAGTGGACGAGGTTGTATGTGAAGCTATCGTAGTTATCGATCAGGAGTAGCATCTTGCAAACTTTATATTATTAAGTGTTTCAGTACTGGCAGGTTGTCCTGTTGGCACTGTATAGTAGAAATATACATATTCAGGCTTGGCCGCCAGCATCAATTGGGACGGATAGCCAAGCCATGAATAATTGAGACAGAAAAGACAGGCGGAGTAAGCGCAATGGCACGAGGTTTCTTAAGCGGAGCGATGATGGGTACAGTTGTGTCTGTCAGCGTCGCGGGTGTTGCGTCCGTAATGACCAGTGGGCCAATTGCACCTAACGTGACAGATGCAGCGCCAACTAGCGTTTCAGCCGATTTGAACGAAAGCAAAGTGGGTGTAGGTGCCGGGGTAGGCGATGCCGATTTGGTTCAAGATGGCACGAAAAGTACAAGCCATCCTGCGCCAGATGATGTAAATTCAGTTGCTGAGGCTGGATCTGATCTATCCCAAAGACCGATAACTGGTGGCACTGATGGCCTTGAGGCACCTTATGTAAATACGGCCGAGGGTGCCGTTGTCGTTGATGGTGATGCACCTGTGTTGCCAAGTCCGCAAGCGGCTGCACCTGCAGAGTCTGAAAATGAAACTGAATTGTCCATATCAACGGATCCTTCGCAACCACTGGCGCCACAGGTTCCTGAAGACGAGACTGTGTTTGAGGTAACGGAACAAGATCCAGCTGCCAAAGAGGCAGTTGTTGAGGCAGAGCCAGAAAAAGCCACGGTGCCAGCACCTTTTGAGGTCGTCCCAGAAGAACCAGAACAACCCGAAGCCCCAACTGCTGAGAAAGAAACTACATTCCCACCAGTTGATACTGCCGAAGAAGAATTGCGCACACAGATTGGTCGTTCCACAGGATCATTGGTTGATCGCGATAATGACCCGGTTGAACAGGCGCAACAGCCTGCCGATCAAGCAGAAGTTGCTGATTTAGCACCAATCGATGCGTTCGCGGTCCCATTTGAAAATGCAGACGCAAAGCCGCTTATGTCGATTGTTCTGATTGATGCTGGCGCCGATTTGGAGGATGCCGCGGTTGGCTTGCCTGCTTTGCGCAGTTTTCCCGCGCCGATCACCTTTGCCGTTGATGCTAGTCTGCCAGATGCCGTTGCCCGCATGAACAAGTATCGTGGTGGGGGCTTTGAAGTTCTTGCGATGATCGATTTTCCAAGTGGCGCAACAGCAGGCGACGCCGAGGTTACATTGGATGCGGTTCTTAGTCAGATGACCGATGTTGTTGGCGTTCTTGAAGGTGTTGGTAACGGCATGCAAGAATCCCGTGAAGCGTCGGACCAAGCCACCCAAATCCTGCTTTCGACGGGTCATGGGTTTGTGACCCATTCTAACGGCCTCAATACAGTTGCAAAACTGGCAGAGCGCGAAGGCGTGCCAACCTCAACAGTTTTTCGCGACTTTGACAGCGCGGATCAATCACCAACAGTCATCCGCAGGCTCTTAGGGCAAGCAGCATTCCGTGCGGGGCAAGAAGGTGGCGTGATCATGTTGGGTCGTTTGCGCTCGGATACAATTTCCGCGCTACTGCTGTGGAGGTTGCAAGATCGCGCAGCACGCGTAAGCATGGCACCTATTTCGGCTGTCCTAAAACAGTAAATCCAAAATATTAGTTTGTTCGTTTTGGGAGGTGCTTACGTGTTGCCGCCGTCAAAACGTGCAGCGTCTTTTGCTGCTCGGCGAATTGCACCAGACTTGTGCACGGTTTCCATAAACTCGGCTTCGGGATCGCTGTCATAGACAACGCCGCCGCCCGCTTGGATGTACAGCTTTTCATCCTGAATGACTGCTGTGCGCAGTGCGATACACATGTCCATGTCGCCACCTGCGCTGAAGTAACCAACACCACCACCGTAGACGCCGCGTTTCTCAGGCTCTAGCTCATCAATAATTTC
>JABGTH010000092.1 GCA_018647275.1 Paracoccaceae bacterium | reverse complement strand
TAATTGGTTGCAGCCCCCGCTACTGCGCCCAAAACAGGCACAGCTTGGGCCGCCAATTTCTGTCCAAATACAGTCGCCAAACGCGGAGCAACCCGCGCGATGATCGCCTGCATCGCAGTTCCACTCAGGGCCATGCGCGCAGACAAAAACGCAATTTCCGCGCTGTCATCATGTTCCAACGGACCTGCCGCCGTAAACACATGCACACAATCAAAGCGTACGCTGTCTTCGCTGGTATCAAACCCATGCTCCGCCGCGACCCCATTGATCACGCGCAGCAACAATGTCGTGGTCACTGGCAATTCGGCCAAGGCTGTTGGCAAACCGCCTATACCGCCAACAGCGCCCATCGCCGCACTGACTGCGGAGTTTAACCAGCCTGCTTGATCGGGCACCATGTCACGGGATTTATGTGCTGCCATCATCGCATGGTTCAACGCCGCAACGGTCGCGTCTTGCAAACCATCCTGTGCTTTTTGCGGAAGCCGCTGAAGCAGGCCATCAGCCTGAGCCCCCAAACTGTTCAGCAAATCGATCCCGATGCCGCCAGCCTTGGCATAGCGACGCGCCAACACTTCAATCTCGGCGTCCACGTCTACGGCACTCGATACGATCAGGTCAGTCATTTGGGTCTCCCTTCGGCATTACATTGGGAGGCACGCTCCATTTTTCAATCCGTGAAGCGACGGACATTGCCCGTCACCCCGTCCCATGCACCCTTTTTCAAGGCACGACCCAGAACCCTCGCGGGGTTTGTCGGTGGTGGCATGATCGCACCCTCAAGCAGCGTAAAACCAAAGCGTTTGTAATAGGGCTCATCACCTACCAGCATCACACGCTCCCACCCCGTATCCTCCGCAATCTCAAGACTGGCGTTCATCAACTGACCGCCCAAGCCCTCGCTTTGGCGGGTTGGGTGAACGGCCACGGGGCCAAGCAGCAAAGACGGCGTATCGCCAATACGAATGGGCCAGAACCTGATCGCACCCGCTAAGATACCATCAATATCGCGCGCAACCATGCTCATGCCCTCAACCGGGGGCACGTCATCGCGCAGACGGTACGAAGACAACGCCTCGCGTCCGGGCGCAAAGCACAGATCATACAGTGCTTCGACTTCCCACCAGTCGTCATCATGTTCAGGCGTCAAAACGTACATAATCAATTAGGTCTGGAATTGTATTTCAGGTTAGATGGGGCCAAGCATCAAAGGGGCTGGTTTCCGACCTAGCATGGCGCTACCTCTTTGCCAAATATTGAAAGCACGAAAGGCTTGCCAAATGTTCTATCAACCAAAAGATGGCCACCCGCTACCGCACAATCCCTTCAACGCCATCGTATCCCCACGGCCCATTGGTTGGATTTCAACACGTGACGGTGAAGGCCGCAACAATCTGGCCCCCTATTCGTTTTTCAATGCTGTGTCTTACGTTCCACCCCAAGTGATGTTCGCATCCACCAGCGCCAAGGACGACCAAAACAACACCAAAGACAGCGTTGCCAACATCCGCGAAACCGGTGTGTTCTGCGTCAACATCGTCGAAGCTGCAATGCGCAACGAAATGAACGCAACCTCCGCGCCCTTGGGCAAAGATGAAGACGAATTCGCACGTGCGGGGCTAATCGCACTAGACTGCGAAACCATCAACTGCGCGCGGGTCGACGGCGTGCCTGCATCGCTTGAATGTAAAATGACCCAGATCGTGAAGATCGAGGGCGAAAGTAACTATGTGGTTTTCGGCGAAGTCATCGGCGTGCACATGCGCGACAATACCATCGTGAATGGTCGCTTTGATGTCTCCACATTCCAACCGCTTTCACGCCTTGGCTACCGCGACTATGCGGTTGTTGAGAATGTGTTTGAACTGGACCGCCCTGACGACTAAGGGCGGCGCACGCGCGCTTCAATCTCTATCCAAAACCTCTTGGGGCTCAGTTTGAATTTCAGTTTTGTGGACGGAGCAGACGTTCCCAAAGAGGCTATTAGTGACGGCTATCCGAAACAGAAAAAGCCGTATTTAGTTTTGCGGTGCTAGGCGTATGTTCCCAGTTCTGATTTAGGAATAGAGTGATCAGCTGAACTGACTTCGAAAGCAGAACAACAAATGTTAACAAATCTTGACTTGATGGAACTAACTGAATTTCGCCGTGAACTTCACCGCCATCCAGAATTGTCTGGGGAAGAAGTAGAAACAGCCAGTAAGATTGTAGCTGAACTAAAAGCGCTGTCACCAACTCGCATCTTGACTGGATTAGGTGGTCATGGCGTGGCTGCGGTTTTTGACAGCGGTAAAGATGGACCGACAGTTCTTTTTCGGGCTGAGCTTGATGCGTTGCCAATTGAGGAACGCAATGACATCGCTTGGTCGTCGCTGATCCACGGAAAGAGCCACGTTTGCGGTCATGACGGCCATATGACAATGCTTCTTGCGTTGGGACGCATGATTTCCCAGCAACCAGTAGCGCAAGGCCGTGTCATCCTTATGTTCCAACCCGCTGAAGAAGACGGCAGCGGTGCAAAAGCTGTGGTCGCTGATCCTGCTTATCAAGAAATTCAAGCTGACTGGGCGTTTGCTATTCACATCGAACCAGGACGGCCTTTCGGATATGTTTCTACCTGTGTGGGGCTGATTAACTGCGCTTCATTGGGGCTTAAGATTAAGCTTAATGGCAAAACCGCCCACGCAGCCGACCCAGAGGATGGTGTTTCTCCCACGCAGGCTATTGCTGAGTTAATCCCAGCTCTCGACGCTCTCGGACAAGGCGGATCGCTTGATGATGGTTTCCGATTGGTTACTATAACCCATATAAAAATTGGCGAGCCATCATTCGGGGTGGCTCCCGGTGAAGGCGAGATTTTCACCACATTGCGGACTGCGGGTGACGAGGGAATGGAAAGCCTAGAAACATCAGCCCGCGCGCTTGCCAATACAGCGGCAGAGAAATTCGGACTTAATGTGGATTTTGAGGTTTGCGATAACTTCGCAGCCTCCATCAATGATCCAGACGCCTACAACGTAGCAACAACAGCTATGGAGGCAATCGACGTCGCCTATGGTGACGCGGGTGTTCCTATGCGCGCGTCAGAAGATTTTGGCGTGTTTGGCTGGGACGCCAAAGCGGCAATGCTGTGCTTAGGGCCTGGCGAAGGCTATGCTGCACTACACAATCCCGACTATGATTTTCCGGACGACTTGATCCCCATCGGTTGCGCGATCTTCGAGCGTATAGCCCGCGATTTATTAGGAACCGCTTAACCTTGTTACCAATAATCCGGCCCACAAGCTGACATTCGCCGCGTCGCAGAAAATTTGCAGTATGGCCTCCAAGCGGAAATCCAAACTGAGACACAATCCAAAACCGCTAAGGTCCAGCTGATCCACGCATCCGACTCACCCAAAGCAAAAGGCCGACAGTCTCCCATCGGCCTTTAAAAAATAATATGTTATGGAAATTAGGTCTTAGTGACCGCCCAAAATCCCAGTGCGCACTGAGTAATCAACAGCGATCTCATAATCTGGATCATCATCGCTATCGACCATCAAGTGACCGGCGGTTGTCAGCAACTGGTGGCAATCGCGGCTGAGGTGGCGCAGTTGTATCCGTTTGCCCACAGCCTCGTATTTACCAGCAATCGCTTCAATCGCCTGCAAAGCGGACTGGTCCACAACGCGGCTGTCTTTGAAATCAACGATCACTGTGTCTGGATCGGTCTCAACCTCAAACAACTCAGTGAAACCATCGGATGACCCAAAGAACAACGGTCCGTTGATCTCGTACACTTTGGCACCCTTCTCGGTGGCTGACTCGCGCGTTGTAGAGTTGATGCGGCGGGCGTTGTTCCATGCATAGGCCAATGCGCTTACGATCACACCAACCACAACAGCTACAGCAAGATCCTCCATCACGGTCACAACAGTCACCAACAAGATCACAAAGGCATCCATTTTTGGAACCTTGCGCAGAATGGTCAATGAGTTCCAAGCAAAGGTGCCGATCACAACCATGAACATCACGCCAACAAGGGCCGCCAATGGGATCAACTCGATCACGCTGGAACCGACCAAGATGAACAGCAACAAGAACACAGCTGCCGCGATCCCAGCAACACGGGTACGACCGCCTGATTTCACGTTGATCATAGACTGACCAATCATCGCGCAACCGCCCATACCGCCAAAGAAGCCAGTGACAGTGTTGGACACGCCTTGGGCGATGCATTCTTGGCTCGCGCCACCGCGTTTGCCCGTCATGTCACCAACCAGGTTTAGAGTCAGCAAGCTTTCAATCAAACCAATCGCCGCCAAAATAACAGCATATGGCAGGATGATTTCAATCGTGGCCCAGTTCAACGGAACCATCGGAATATGCCATGTTGGAAGACCACCACTGATGGAGGCCAAATCGCCAACGCGCGGCACGTCCATGCCGAAACCAATAACCACAGCCGCAACGATACCGATACCAGCAAGCGGTGCAGGAATGAATTTGGTGATGCGCGGCATCACCCAGATGATCGCCATCGTCGCCATCACAAGACCCAGCATCATATAAAGCGGACCACCAGACAACCATTCGCCACCCGTCATGCCGTGACCGTTGCTAACAACAGAACCGGGCACTTTGAATTGGGTCATCTGAGCCAAGAAAATAACGATCGCTAGGCCGTTCACAAACCCCAACATCACAGGATGTGGGACCAAACGAATGAACTTACCCCATTGCATAACGCCTGCAAATATCTGCAACAGACCCATCAAAACAACGGTGGCAAACAAGTACTCAACGCCGTGCTGTGCGACCAAGGCCACCATCACAACCGCCAAAGCGCCCGTTGCACCAGAAATCATACCAGGGCGACCGCCAAACAATGCGGTGATCAAGCCCACGATAAACGCAGCATACAAACCAACCAACGGGTTCACGCCCGCAACGAACGCAAATGCAACCGCTTCAGGCACAAGGGCCAAGGCAACGGTCAAACCCGATAGCAATTCAATCCGTAAACGACCAAAGGTGAAACCCTCGTCCATCCAACGTAAATCAGTCACGTCCATATTCTTCGTAAATGCAGCCAATGTCGCGCGCATGAAATTTCCAGTCAGTACAAGGGTGTCTTTGTTAGGCCGGCTATTACCCCGTTTTATGGCTATTGTGAACCCTGCAGGGAATTGAGGCGGTTTTAGTCGTGATTTCAAGATAAATGCAGGTTCTCTTCTATTGTTACGACAATTTGCTACCATCGCGGGAGTGATGAGTGATGGCACATATTCAGACGTGGACAGAGTTGCAGGCACGGGAGCTGACACCCGCTGAAGAGCAGTTGATCAATACATGTGAGAAGGGTGATTTTTGTCAGCTCGTTGATGGCGAATTGCCGCCCGATGCAATCACAAAGCCGCAATCGAGGTTTTATTTTGGCCTCAAATGCGTAAAATAAGCCCAAACGCAGTTTCAAGGATTCCCAAATGACCAACGCCGCTCTCAAAACGAAGATCGCCGTCATCGGCGGCTCTGGCATCTATGATATCGACGGCTTGCAAAACCCCGAATGGATCGCCGTGGACACCCCTTGGGGCGCGCCGTCTGATCAAATCTTGACCGGTACGCTAGAGGGCGTCGACATGGCGTTCCTGCCCCGCCACGGACGCGGACACATCCATTCGCCCACCACCGTTCCCTACCGCGCCAACATCGACGCGCTGAAACGGATCGGTGTAACGGACGTGATCTCTGTCTCTGCTTGCGGTAGTTTTCGCGAAGAAATGGCACCGGGCGATTTCGTCATCGTCGATCAATTCATCGACCGCACCTTTGCCCGTGAAAAATCATTCTTCGGCACGGGCTGCGTGGCCCATGTTTCAGTCGCACACCCGACCTGCCCGCGCCTGTCTGACGCTTGCGAAACCGCTGCACGCGCGGCTGGGATCAACACGCACCGCGGCGGCACCTATCTTGCGATGGAGGGGCCACAGTTCTCTACATTGGCTGAATCCAAAATGTACCGCGAAAGCTGGGGCGCGGATGTGATCGGTATGACCAACATGCCCGAAGCTAAACTCGCCCGCGAAGCAGAGCTTTGCTATGCCTCCGTCGCGATGATCACTGACTATGACAGCTGGCACCCAGATCACGGCGAAGTTGACGTGACGCAGATTATCCAAACCTTAATGGGCAACGCCGATAAGGGCCGTGACCTTGTGAAGCGCCTACCTGCTTTGCTGGGTGCAGACCGAGCCCCTTGCGAACACGGCTGTGACCGCGCACTTGAATTTGCAATCCTGACGGCGCCCGAAGCGCGAGATCCCGCAGTGCTGGCGAAACTTGATGCAGTTGCTGGACGTCTGCTTTAATACGGCCCCAATTTAGTACAGCACAAAATTGCCAAATGGAAAACACATGAAACAAGTCCAAGATTACATTCGCACAATCCCTGATTTCCCACACGAGGGGATCATGTTTCGTGATGTGACCACCCTGTTCGCAGACCCACGCGGGTTTCGTTTGGCGATTGACCAAATGCTGCACCCCTACGTTGGTATCCAGATCGACAAAGTCGTCGGGTTAGAAGCACGCGGTTTCATCCTTGGTGGTGCCATCGCACACCAACTGTCTGTTGGATTCGTCCCAATTCGCAAACAAGGCAAACTACCGGGCAAGACAATTTCACAAGCATACACACTGGAATATGGTGAAGCCGTCATGGAATTACACGACGATGCGATCCAACCCGGTGAAAAAATCCTAGTGGTGGATGACCTGCTGGCAACAGGTGGCACGGCTGAGGCCAGTATCAAACTGATCGAACGTTTGGGCGGGGAAATCGTGTCTTGCGCCTTTATCATCGATCTACCAGCACTTGGTGGCCGCAAAAAGCTGGAAACCATGGGCATGGATGTCAGCGTCCTGTGCGAGTTCGAGGGCGAATAAATGCAGCGGCTGTTTATAGCCACACTTCTAACACTTGCTTGCGCCCTCACGGCGCAGGCCGAGATAGCGCGCCCAGAAACGCTCGATGAAACGCTAAATCTGATGCACAAACAATTCCTTGACGATCCGCGGGTGACATCAACCAATGCGGACTTGGAGCAACGTTATATCAGCTTTCGGATAAACGATGGACCGATACAAATCAGTTTGCCCGATACCATTCACAAAACGATGCAAGAGGCCGCAAGCGACACCGCACGTCAACAAGCGCTTGAGAAGTTTATAAACTTCACCATTGAAGTCTCTCAATCCGTCGCCCCCGAAGCCCCGCTTGACCTTACCAAGATCTATCCCGTCATTCGACCCACTGGATTTGGCAGCGAACCGTTTGAAGACGACGCCTCTGACGAATTCCATCCAAACGGATTTGGGACGAAACGGTTTGGCTACGAGGACCAAGAAGAAGCCCAAATCCTGCCCGTAAGCCTGCCCTTCGCGGCGGACATGTCGCTGTTCTTTGTCCAAGACAACGAACAGATTATTCAATTTGTGACCGTTGATGACCTTGCCCAACTTGAAACCGATGCGGCGGACCTCAAAGCCATCGCATTGCAAAATCAACAAAGCCTCGCGTGGGATTTGGAAATTGAGGGGGTTGATGGTTTGTACACCCTTTCCCTTGATGGTGATTTCGAAACCAGCTTCATGCTGAACGACAGTTTCTGGCGTGGCGTCAGTGTTGGTCTGGACAGCATCGTGGCCGTGGTCGCCGCGCCCGATCTGGTGTTGTTTGTTAATGGCGATATTGAGGGTGCGGTTGAAAACCTACTTACTCTTGTGGACCCAACCATAAACGAATTTCCATCCCCAATTTCGACCACTCCCCTGAAGTGGCGCAATGGTGTCTGGACGCCAATTAACTAAATTTTTCTGCAATTCTTCTGGGGCGAGTTAACCAGATTAGGTCATCTTTGGTTAAGGTTTGGGGGCAACTGTACAGTTTGCGCCGAAAACTGTGCAGTTTGTTGAAAACAAGCCCGAAGATCCCGAATTCTCAATCTGAAACTATACACTTCAGGGGGGTATTCTGCACATTTTCCACCTGCAGTGTTGGGCAAACCAAAGCCAAGAACAAGCTAAGGCCACCGTTAACACAGCGTACTTAGGTCCTCAGAACAGCGCCCGGATTCATGATCCCAAACGGGTCCAATGCGGTCTTGATCGCACGCATCGCCGTCAATTTGGTTGGATCGCCGTAGCGCTCCAAATCATCCACCTTTAGACGGCCAACCCCGTGTTCAGCACTAACCGATCCACCCAATTCGTGGGTCAGATCATGCACTGTGCGTTTAATCTCTTCACGCACATTTTGATGGTCTGCGCGAGTGCGTCCTTCTTGGGGGAAAACATTGTAATGAAGGTTTCCATCACCCACGTGACCAAAGCAGTTGATCCGGAAATCCCCAATTTTGTCAATTCTTTGATTGGCTTCCTCGATAAACCCTGCAAGGGCACCAAGGGGCACAGATATGTCATGGGACGAGATGGAACCGACACGGCGATTGGCCTCTGGAATGCTTTCACGCACCGTCCAAAACGCGTCTGACTGCGCCTGTGATTGGGCGATCACGCCGTCACTGACCAATCCGGCTTCCATGCCTTCCTCGAACAACTTCTCCAGCGCAGATTGCGGATTCATTGCCACAGGCAATCCGACCTCGATTAACACAGTCCACTCAGGTGCCATGTCTAACGGCTGACGAACGTCAGGCATGTATTTAGTAATAAAATCAATGCCTTGCTTATGCATCAATTCAAAACCACTGACCATTTCGCCCAGCTGATCACGCGCCAAAGACAACAACGAAAGCGCTGCTTTTGGGCTTTCGACCACCAACATTGCCGTGCCAATTTTCGCAGGTTTTGGCGACAGTTTCAGCGCCGCTGCGGTGATGATCCCCAACGTTCCCTCAGAGCCGATCAACAAGTGCCGCAGATCATAGCCGGTGTTGTTTTTACGCAGGCGACTTAGGCCGTTCAGAATTTCACCCGATGGCATCACGGCTTCAAGACCTAGGCATAAATCCCTTGTATTTCCGTACCTTAGAACAGATGTGCCACCAGCATTGGTCGCTAGATTTCCGCCAATTCGCGCCGATCCTTCGGCTGCCAATGACAATGGAAACAATCGGTTCTTCGCATCCGCCGCCGCCTGAACATCCGCCAAAATAACACCCGCTTCAGTAATCAGCACGTTCTCTTCTGCATACACTTCGCGCACAGCATTCATTTTTTCCAGACTTAAGATCAACGACTTAGGCCCATCTTCAACGACCTGACCACCCACCAATCCAGTACCACCACCAAAGGGCACAATCCCAACACGTGCATGTGCACAGGCCGTCACTAGCGCACTGACCTCAGCGGTCGACCTTGGCAAAGCAACTAGGCTTTTCTGGCCGCTATATCGACCACGAGGTTCCTTAGTATATTGATCATCCGTGTCACGGAAACGATCCGCAGGAAGTAGCTGTTTCAATGTAGTTTCGACTTCATTCTCCAATGAATTTAACATCTTAACTCCAACTTCTGTTACTTAAGCTGCGTCTGTGCGACCGCGACGATCACTGCGCAGGGCGGAATACAAAACATGTGTTTTCCAACGTCCACCGATTTGCAAATAGGATTGCGCGACACCTTCATATTTGAAGCTGCATCGTTCCAGCAATGCACGCGAGGGCTTGTTCTCTGGCAAACAGGCTGCCTCAATACGGCTAAGGTCCAACTGCGTGAAGGCATGATGCACAACTGCCAAGATCGCCTCACGCATATATCCGTTACGCGCGAACGCTTGGCCTGTCCAATAGCCCAATGTCCCCGCCTGTGACGGGCCACGACGTATGTTGTCCAAGGTGATGGCACCCACCAAAGCGCCGTCTTCACGCCGTTCTAGAAATAAGGGCATCGCGGTGCCCGATGTCACCGAACGCTGCGCCCAAGACACACGGTTTGTGAACATTTTGCGCGACAGATGGTCGGGTGCCCACACGGGCTCCCATGGCGTTAAGAAATCGCTGCTTTGGGAACGTAACGTTGACCAAGGGCGATAATCTGTATGCGCCGGTTGGCGCAGGGTCAGCCGCTCTGTTTCGATCCGTATTTTACGATTACCCAACAACATCAGCTAAGGCGCCGTGCCTGAACTGCGTCCAAAGTTGGTCCGCCATCAACTGGTCCATACATCGCCAATGCAACCGGTGCTGTAGACGCCATTCTCTCAGCGAAATCACGTACATCACCAGTCGTAACCGCATCAATCATAGCAACAGTTTCTTCCAGCGCAGGAATGCGATCCCAGATCTGGATTAAACGCGCCAATCGTTCTGCACGGTTGGAGGAGCTTTCTAGTCCCATCAACAATCCAGCTTTCATTTGCGCACGTGCACGGGCCACTTCGGCTAGGTTCATGTCTGTTGCTGCACGCTTCATTTCATCAATCGTGATCTCGGCCAATTCACCAAGCTGCTCACCGCTTGTGCCTGCATAAATGGTGGTCATTCCGGTGTCAGCATGCGCGCCAGCTTGGGCAAAGATCGTATAGCAAAGGCCACGTTTTTCACGCACCTCTTGGAATAGGCGACTAGACATTCCACCACCGAGCGCACTTGCATAAATTTGTGCCACGTAAATGTCGTCGGCACGATAGCCCGGACTTTCAAAGCCAAGGGCGAAATGTGCCTGTTCTAACGATTTGTTTTGACGGAAATCTCCACCAACAAATTTTGCTGCCGCGAGGTCAAATCTGGGCGTTGGCTTCATGTGGCCAAACAATTCTTCTGCCATCTTAACAAGCGCGTGGTGATCGACGGAACCAGCCGCAGACAGGATCATTTGTTCTGGACCATAGTGTTGGCTTACAAATTTGCGCAAATCGGCCTGAGAGAAGGCTGAAACCCGTTCTGTCGGCCCAAGGATCGTGCGACCCATTGGATGATTCGGGTATGCCGTTTCTTGCAACCAGTCAAAGATCACATCGTCTGGCGTATCCAAGGCCTGGCCGATTTCTTGCAAAATCACACCACGCTCGATTTCAATCTCATCTTCGTCAAAGACAGGATTTAGCAAAATGTCTGCAATGACATCTAACGCCAAAGGCACATCGTTTTCCAAGACACGCGCATAATAGGCGGTTACTTCACGACTAGTGTAAGCATTAAGATAGCCGCCAACGTCTTCAATGGACTCAGCAATTTGCAACGCGTTACGTCGCTTTGTGCCTTTGAACGCCATATGTTCAAGGAAGTGCGCAATACCATTTTGGTCTGCTGCCTCGTGGCGTGCCCCCGCCCCAACCCAGATACCTATCGAGGCGGATGCAAGACCTGGCATATGTTCAGTGACGATGCGAAATCCGTTGGACAGGCGGTGTTGTTGCAAGCTCACTGGCGGATATTTCCTTTGATATGGTCTTTGAGCGCATCCAAATTATTTGCGATGCGGGTCACGCGTTCGTCGCGTTCGTAAAGGTCAGCCATACGTTCAGGCAGTGGTGGACGGATGCCACTTGCGGCTTCTACTGCATCCGGGAACTTTGCGGGATGCGCTGTTGCCAATGTGATCATAGGTGTTTCGCTGGCCGGTTTATCGTTGGCCACTTTGACGCCGATAGCTGAGTGAGGGCACAATAATTCGCCAGACGATTTCAATGTCTCTGTGATGGTGCTGCTAGTCTCTTCTTCGGATGCGCGACCTGAATCAAAGTGGCTTTGTAGAACTTCCATTGCGCCTTGGTTCACGTCAAAGCCACCTTGCTTAAGTTCATCCATCAATTTGGAAACTGCGTTTCCATCACGGTCATATGCATCGAACAATGCGCGCTCAAAGTTAGAGCTTACTTGGATATCCATAGACGGACTGATGGATGGCGATGTTTCACCCTTGTAGTAGCCTTGGCCACTCAAACAGCGGTGCAAGATATCGTTCTGGTTGGTTGCCACGACCAAACGGTCAATCGGTAGCCCCATACGCTTAGCGATGTAGCCTGCAAAGATGTCACCAAAGTTACCGGTTGGCACGGTAAAGCTAACTTTGCGATCAGGTGCGCCGACAGAAACAGCTGAGCTAAAGTAGTATACAACCTGCGCCAAAACACGTGCCCAGTTGATTGAATTGACGCCAGCCAGACGGACGCCATCACGGAATTCGAAATCATTGAACATGTCTTTAAGGCGGGCTTGGCAATCATCAAAATCACCATCCATGGCAAGCGCATGAACATTTGTCTCAGAGGGTGTTGTCATCTGCCGGCGCTGCACTTCGGAAATGCGGCCATGGGGGTACATGATGAATACATCGACATTCTCAAGACCGCGGAACGCTTCAATCGCCGCAGAACCAGTATCGCCAGATGTTGCCCCCACGATCGTGACACGTTCATTGCGACGTGACAGTGCAGTTTGAAACAGTTGTCCGATCAATTGCATAGCAAAGTCTTTGAACGCCAGCGTTGGGCCATGAAACAGCTCAAGCAGATAGTGACCATGATCCAGCTGGACCAACGGCGCACGCGCGGCGTGACCAAAGTCTTTGTAGGCGCGTTCGATGATACCTTTGAAATCGTCGTCCGAGAATGTATCGCCCACGAATGGCCGCATGACTTGAAACGCGATTTCTTCATAGGACTTACCAGCCATCGCCTTGATGTCATCAGTGCTGAGCTTTGGAATGGTTTCTGGTACGTATAGGCCACCATCGCGGGCAAGGCCCGTTAGCATTGCGTCTTCGAATGTGAGTTCTGGGGCTTGTCCCCGTGTCGAGATATATTTCACGTATGCGTACTCTGATCAGGTTTCAGTTTTGCTGCGGCGTGACCACAACAGGAAATAGGCAGTCATTGCTGTCCAGATGAAGGCCAACAAGAACCATGTAATTGCGTATTGCAGATGATCGTTCGGAATGCGGCTGGTGTCCACGGGCAAAGGCGTTACGCCGTCGTTTACTGCCGTTGTGTCGCGCAGAACAATCATTATCGGGTCGGTACTGAGGGTTGCTGCCATAAGCGGCACATCACGTGCGAACCAGATGTTTTTCTCGATATCAGGTGCCGGTGTGTAGCCGTCGGTTTCTTGAGGCCAATGAAGGTTACCCGTTACAACAGTCTGCACCTGCAACTGGGATGGTTTCGGTAAAGGATCGTTGACTGAGATGAAACCCCGGTCGACCAAGATCGTGCGCCCATCAACCATGAAAGGGCTGATAATGCGGTAGCCGGCACCAACCGTTTTTTGGGAAACCAGCACCCGCAAGACTTCAGGCTTCATCAAGCCTTCAATGCTAACAGATAGGTATTTGTCTTCGATGGGATCAGGAGTTGCCGGCAAGGCAACGGGTGCCTCAACAATCCGCTCTTGGATCTGTTCAATAATCCCTTGTTTCCACGTCAGGCGTTGGATCTGCCAAGCGCCCAAGCTGACCAGTACAGCAAAACCGCCCAGTCCGAAAAATACAAAGAAGATTATACGTTTCATAACGCCCTCGTCGGGGAAAAGAACAAGGCGCATGAGATTTCCCATGCGCCTTGTTGTATTAGGTATTTAGCGCCGATGTGCAACCGACACTATCAGGCTTAGATGCCCCACATGTAGACTGCGAAGAATAGGAAC
>JABGTH010000083.1 GCA_018647275.1 Paracoccaceae bacterium | reverse complement strand
TGTTTTGGGAATGGTCGTTCTGGCCTGATCAATCGGTTGGCAGATGGCCGCGCAGACGCAAGAACAAGCTCTCTTCATTATTGTTTTTAAAGAACGGCACACTCTCAGGTGGATTGCGATCCGCGGCGCGTGCCTGAATCTCGCTTAAGACGACTTCGGTTATAAAAGGCATGTCAAAGGACCGCGCATCATCCAGCGCAACCCATTGCAGATGTGACAACTCATCTGATGCAGCGGAAAAATCATCCGGGTCTGTCGTCAACTCATCTGCATCCACCAAGAAGAAGCGTGCATCGAAACGACGCGTCCGCCCTGGAGGGGTGAGGGCGCGAAAGACAAACTGTAAGCCTGCAGCACTTGGCGTGTGACCTGAGGCTGCAAAGTCTTTCCAATCCTCTGGCACTTCGCTGGTCCAAGGTTCTTTGTGACCTAGGATTTGCCCCGTCTCTTCAAACAATTCGCGAATTGCAGCGATGGCCAATGTGTTGGGCATATCTGTGCTGCTGTCTTCCTTTAGCCGCTCGTGGCACAGGTCGGGCAGGGGGGTGCCTAAGGCGATGTCGCTGTCACCTGCATCAACTGCGCCACCTGGAAAGACGAATTTGTTGGGCATAAACACAGCTTTTGAACCGCGTTGACCCATTAGAATACGAGGGGATGTTGTGCGATCGCGCAGCACAATAACGGTGGCTGCATTGCGAATTTGGGTCTTGTCAATTTTCACATCGGCGTTCATCGCTTCCCTAACACATACTTGGGGCGCGACGTCGGGTTAGCGTTTGTTGCCAAACCCGCCCATATAACGCGCCCATTGGAAGCCAATCACGACCCCCTTCAATCTAGGAAGAAGGTAGAGCGACAGGCCGACACTGCCAACAGCAAAGATTGTGAACAGTGTAAGTGGCTCTGGGCGGTAGATAAGGAACACCTCATACAATAGCGCGATCATCAGGTGCCCAACAATCAGAATCGTCAAATAGGCAGGCCCGTCATCGGCACGGTGGTGGTGCAGTTCTTCACGGCATACTGTGCAGGTGTCATTGACTTTCAGGTAGCTTTTCAGCAGCGAACCTTGCCCACAGTTGGGGCATTTACGACGCCAGCCACGTAAAAGGGCAGTGCGTAGGGGACGCTCTATTACTTCAGTCATAGGTTACACATCTGTGCTGGCCATTGGAATATCCTTTTGTCTTTTTTCTGAATGCGCCCTCAATGCGAGAAAATAAACGCGACAGGATGTCCTAGTGGCAGGAAGTCGCAAATTATTTGAATTTATTGCGACGGAAACCGTCTGTGTCCCCGTTTGACTTAGTGAGCCGCCCAAAATGGGGGCACAGTAAAAACCGGAGAACTATGATGACACTACGTATAACCGCTTTGCCTAAAGTCGCTTTGACAATTGCGCTGGTTGCAGTTGGATTTACTGGCGTCGCCCAAGCCCGCGGACATGGTCCAGCCCTGATTGCATTTGCTGATCTGGATGCAGATGGCGATGGTCAAGTAACTGCCGCTGAAATGGAAGCCCAAGGCGCTGTTCGTTTCGCAAAAATGGATGCTGATTCCGACGGATTGATTTCTGCAGAAGAGCTTGCGGCGTCAGGTCAGGAAAAAGCTGAGAAACGCGCGGCACGCATGATCGAAAAGCTGGACACCGATAAGGACGGTAAGTTGTCTGCTGAAGAGCTGGAACCACGGGGTAAAGGCCGTGGTGGCAAAAAACACGGCGCAAAGATGTTGGAGCGTTTTGATACAGACGAGAATAATTCTTTGTCTGAAGAAGAGTACAACGCTGCAGCAGAGAAAATGCAAAAGCGTAAAGGTGGTAAGAAGAAACATGGTGACAAGAATCACGGCGAGTAAGCCAGCGTTTGTTTGAACACCGAAACTGGACCGCGCTTGTCATGAGCGCGGTCTCCCGCTAACGCTGAACTGGATGACAATGCCGTTGGATGCATACCCCGATCTGACCGATGATGCCCTGCTTGCCCAGTATTCAAAAGGCGATGCAGCTGCGGCACGTGAGCTGACAGCCCGATTCACGCCGCGCGTTTTTGGGCATGCGGTGCGCGTTTTGGGTGATCGGGCTGAGGCAGAGGATGTGGCCCAAGACGCCATGATGCGTTTGTGGAAGGTCGCACCAGATTGGCGCGTGGGCGAAGCAAAGGTTAGCACATGGCTATACCACGTGACTGCGAACCTGTGCACGGATCGATTGCGCCGCAAACGCGGTGTTGGTTTGGATGAAGTGGACGAACCCCTTGATCCGTCCCCAAGCGTTACGAACCAATTACAAACTCGTGAACGTATGGACGCATTGCAGGCTGGGTTGCAGACATTGCCTGCACGACAAAGACAGGCCGTGATTTTGCGCCATATCGAAGGATTGGCGAACCCTGAAATTGCGGAAATACTTGAGATTAGCACCGAAGCGGTCGAAAGTTTGACCGCGCGCGGTAAGCGCGCATTGGCGCAGGCCTTGGCACCGGCACGTGAAAAGTTAGGATATGAAGATGACAGCATCTGATAAAGACACCGTTGATCTGGATATGAACGCGCTGGATGCCTTGTTTGCGCAGGCAACAAATGACGTGGGTGCCCAGCCGTCAGAGGCCTTCATGACGCGGGTGGTCACGGACGCTTTGGCCCAGCAGCCGATGCCACAGATTGCACCGCCTAGTTTGTGGGCACAAATCGCGGCGATGGTTGGCGGATGGCAAGGCATGGGCGGATTGATCGCTGCGACCTGCGCTGGCTTTTGGATCGGGATCAATCCACCAGAGGGTTTGCCAACACAATTTGAAACGTTTCTGGGCAGTGAAACATCGATTTCATTGTTAGAAGACGGTGTTGCAGACACAGGAATGTTCGGCTTCGGCTGGGATATGGAAGAGGGCTAAGACATGGCACAGACAACACAAATCGCTAAATCGGCCTTGCCGGGTGGTTTTAAGATTTTGCTAAGTATTTCGCTGGCCGTTAATCTGGCGGTGGCTGGATTGATGGCGGGTGCTTTTGTGCGCAAAGGTCCTGGTGGTCCAATGGGCGGTAATGCGCAGTTGAATTATGCGCGCCCCTATATTCAGGCCTTGCCCCATGATCAACGTCGCGAAGTGTTTGATGCTTTGCGCCCTGCAAAAGGTGGTGCTGACCGTGTTGAACGTCGCGCCCATTACGCAGACGTAGCGACGATTCTGCGTGCTGACACATTTGACCGCGCGGCAATTGAAGTAGTGTTGGCAAAGCAGTCTGCGTTTACGCTGGACGTACAAAGCGCCGGCCAAACACAGTGGCTGAACATTATAGAAAAGATGAACGTCGAAGAACGCCGCGCCTATGCCGATGGAATTGAGGACGCATTAAAACGTGGACCAAAGCGCAAACCAAAACAGATGCAATCTAACTGATCCGGTTAAGCTGCTGGCCTGCTTAGTGTATCGCAATTGCGGCCACGGTTTTTGGGAGCAGATAGCGCCTTGTCCGCTCCGTCCACAAGTTGGTGAGCTGTCTTTTAGTATCCCCGGCAACTGCAAGCCCGATAGATATGGTTGCGTTTATGGGGCGTAATCCATCAGGTTTTTTTAACGGCTTGTCCCCAATTAAATGACAGAGTCTGTGTGCTGCACCTTGGGCATCCTTTCGCTGGGCACCCGGCATAACGATCAAAAACTCCTCTCCTCCGATGCGCGCAATCATATCAACAGCGCGAAGGTTTTCGGCCAATTGTTTTGCTGTTTCGACCAGAACAGCGTCCCCCGAAGCGTTACCGTGGTTGTCATTAATCTGTTTGAAGTGGTCCATATCTTCGATCATCACTGCGAAAGGATCACCTGTGAGGTTGTCATGTTCTACGATGCGGTCCAGTTGTGGCATGGCGTATCGGCGATTGTGTAGTCCCGTGAATGGATTGCTGACCGCCGCCTCAAGTCCATTGCGAACCTTGGCCCGTATTGTGTCGTTATTTTTCTTACGCCTTAGGAGGATATTAATGCGCAATGCCATTTCAGCGGGTTGAAAGCTGTGTTGCATCAAATTATTTGCGCCTATATCCAGTGCTTGAGCACCCAACCCTTGGTTTGTATGGGTCTGGACAACCAACACGGCGCAGTGGCGTGTGCTGGTATTTGATTTCAATGTTGCGAGAAAATACAGGATTTTTTCTGGCTCGTGGTTTCCCATAGCCAAGGCGAAAACATCTGGAAGGTTGGCGTTTTTGGATGTGCCTAAAATATTGATGGCTTCATCCACACCTGCTACTTTGGTTTTGGTTGGCGAATTACCAGCAATTTGGGTCGTCCAATCCTCCAGCAACGCCCTGTTCGGGCCCACCAAGACCGCCCGACCTGATGGTGCAAAGACCTTTTGGGCCTCTGCGAAACCTAAGGCGTGAGAGGTGCCTTCTCCCAACTCCCAATCTTTGTCAGATGAATTTGAGCGAACCAGACTGCGCACTCTGGCCAGCAGAAGTGCGCCATCAAGCGGTTGGCTCAGGACGACGTCAATACCAGCTTCAGGGAGGGGCAATTGCTTCAGCCAATGTTAAGGCTTGGGTGTCAGTGTTATAAGCAGCAGATAATTTGGCTTTTAATATAATACGATTTTTGCAATTGGGTCTATGATTAGTACCTTGCAGTGTATTGTCGTCCCTTCCTCACTTGTTAAATGTTCGAGCCCGAATGGCAGTCTCTTGTGTTCGTCACCTAGTTAGGTTTTTGTCCCTTAAAGTTAACAAAGTGTTTCTATTTTCAGGGAACAGGAGTGAGCAATGACAATGACGCAGGAAACCGCGGAAACCGTGGGGCTACAGGCCTTGGCATGGCTGGCGGGAAACGAAGATCTTTTACCTGTTTTCTTAGGTTCTACTGGTGCCAGTGAAGCGGATGTGCGCAACGGGGCAACGGATCCAGAATTTCTGGGCGGCTTGTTGGAGTTTCTGATGATGGACGACGCGTGGGTCATCTCATTTTGTGACAGTATCTCGATGCCTTATGAACGTTTGATTGAGGCACGCCAGTCATTGCCGGGCGGTGAACAGGTGCATTGGACATGACTGATTGGCAGGGTTTGATCTTTGATAAAGATGGTACGTTGTTTGAATTTTCAGCCACGTGGGAGGCATGGGCACAGGCGTTCCTATTGCGCCTTACCGATGGAGATCGCGCGGCCGCGACCATTATTGGCAAAGATATTGGTTTTGACATTACCACACGTAAGTTTTCCTCCGACAGTGTCGCAATCGCTGGCACGCCGGATGAAATAGGGCAGGCATTGGCCCCGCATTTTCCAGACCTGAGCCACAGTGCGATGTTGGAAATGTTGAACGAGGAGGCAATAATGGCCCCTCAGGTCGAAGTAATTCCGTTGATCACTTATCTAACATCTTTGCGGGATGCGGGCTTGAAACTGGGTGTCGCGACCAATGATTCTGAAGCGCCCGCACTTGCCCATCTGGGCGGTGCCAATGTCGTTGGATTGTTTGACTTTATCGCAGGTTTTGACAGTGGGTATGGTGCCAAACCCGCCGCTGGTCAGTTGAAAGCGTTTTGTGCTCAGACTGGATGTGATCCTGCCCGCGTAGCAATGGTGGGCGACAGTACACATGATTTGATGGCAGGGGCCGCTGCGGGAATGCGCTGTATTGCTGTCCTGACAGGCATTGCGAGACGCGAGACTTTGGCCCCTTACGCTGATGTTGTCTTGCCTGACATTGGTCATATTCCTGAATGGCTGAACAAAAGCTGACCCGTTAAGCGCGTTAAGCGACAAAAGCTGTCGTTAACGTGCTGGCCAATGACCACATGGTTGCGTTTGGATGAGGTATCATCAAATGGGGGATTGTCGCATGACTGAAGGTTCACAACGCAGAACACGTGGTGGTGGCCGTGCAGGCGCTGCAGCACGCCGCGGAAGTGCTGTCATTGAACAGATGCCATGGAACCCGCCGTTGTTGGTGGATCGTCCTGTTGAACCTTTGAGTGCAGATGGCGTCGCGGCCATCCACGAGGGTGCGATGCGTATCCTTGAAGAGATTGGGGTCGAATTTTTACATCCCGAAGCGGTGTCAATCCTGAAGCAAGCAGGATGTGCCGTCAAAGGTACGAACGTGCGTATGGGCCGTGATTTTGTGATGGAGATGGTGGGCAAGGCCCCAAGCTCCTTCACCCTAACTCCGCGCAACCCTGATCGCCAGATCACCATCGGGGGTAACCACATCAACTTTGGTAACGTTTCATCCCCGCCAAGCTATTGGGACATGTCGATCGGTACCAAAGTGTCGGGCACCCGTGAGATGTGTCAAAACCTTTTGAAGCTAACCCAATATTTTAACTGCATTCACTTTGCTGGTGGCTATCCCGTAGAACCCGTCAATGTGCACGCTAGCGTGCGCCATTTGGATGTTTTATATGACAAACTGACAATCACTGACAAAGTTATGCACGCATATTCCCTTGGCAAAGAACGGGTCGAGGACGTTGTAGAAATGGTTCGCATTGCAGGCGGCCACACCCACGAAGAATTTGATGCAAGCCCGAAAATGTACACAAACATTAACTCTACCTCTCCCCTAAAACACGATTACCCGATGATGGACGGCTGGATGCGCCTCGCGCGCCGTGGTCAGGCGCTCGTGGTGACGCCGTTTACACTTGCTGGCGCTATGGCGCCAGTGACCATGTCTGGTGCTGTGGCGCAGTCTTTGGCTGAGGGACTGTGCGCCATTGCGTTGGCCCAATATATTAACCCAGGTGTCGCCTGTGCTATTGGAACGTTTACTTCCAACGTAGATATGAAATCTGGTGCCCCTGCGTTTGGGACACCTGAGTATATGCGGGCAACGCAGATGACTGGCCAGATGGCACGCTTTTACGGCTTGCCGATGCGATCTTCGGGCGTATGTGCGGCGAATGTGCCGGACGGGCAAGCGATGTGGGAAACATCCAATAGCCTTTGGGCGGCGGTGCAATCTGGAACAAACATGGTTTACCATGCTGCTGGTTGGCTTGAGGGCGGCCTTATCGCCAGCCCTGAAAAATTCATCATGGACTGCGAAGTGCTGCAGCAAATCCAACGCTACCTTGATCCCAAAATTTGGGCGACAGAGGTGGATGACATTGCACTCGACGCAATCAAATCCGTTGGGAATGATGG
>JABGTH010000109.1 GCA_018647275.1 Paracoccaceae bacterium | reverse complement strand
TATGAACGCCTGAAAAATGATGTGCCTGTTGATGTGGTTCCTGCGATCACTGGTATGTCGGGCGCGTGGACGGCCACTGGTCATCCAATCACTTGGGGCGATGATGTTCTGACCGTTCTGATGGGCACCCTGCCCGAAGATGAATTGTCCCGCCGCATGGCAGACACAGACGCATTGGTCGTGATGAAAATTGGCCGCAACATCGAGAAAGTTCGCAGTGCACTGCGCAGTGCTGGAAAATTCGATGACGCGTGGATTGTTGAGTTCGCAACGATGCCAAACCAAACCGTCAGCAAGCTAAGCGAAGCGGGTGAAAAAGTGACGCCTTACTTCTCAATCATCGTGGTTCACGGTCAAGGTCGCCGTCCATGAGCGGTAGCGTTGTCATAGCTGGTATTGGACCAGGTGATGATGATCTTGTCACGCCGCAAGTCACTGACGCCTTGGCCAAGGCGACCGACATTGTTGGCTACTTTCCCTATGTGGATCGCATTGCGCCGCGCGACGGTCTAACGCGCCACGGCAGCGACAACCGAGTTGAGATTGACCGCTCCCAGCATGCACTGGAAATGGCGCTTGAGGGGAAACATGTCGTCGTCGTTTCATCCGGTGACCCCGGTGTGTTTGCAATGGCTGCCGCTGTTTTTGAAGCGCTCGAAAACGGGCCTAAGGATTGGCTGAACATTGATATCAGCGTTCTGCCTGGTATCACTGCAATGTTGGCTGCATCTGCACGTGCCGGTGCGCCCCTTGGTCATGATTTCTGCGCCATCAATTTAAGTGACAATCTTAAACCATGGTCCATCATCGAAAAACGGTTGCGCCTAGCGGCCGAAGCCGATTTTGCTATGGCCTTTTATAACCCACGCAGCAAATCACGACCTGAAGGGTTTGAGCGCACGCTTGAAATCCTCAAAGATGCCTGTGGCGATGATCGCCCCGTTATCTTCGCGCGTAACGTATCGCGCCCTGATGAGACGATCAAGATTGTACCACTGTCACAAACCACAGCAGACATGGCAGATATGCGCACGATGGTTTTGGTGGGCTCCAGCCAAACGCGCATTATCGAGCGCGAGATTGGCACGATTGTTTACACACCTAGATCGCTTACCAAATGAGCCATCCAGTCCAAAACCTCTTGTGCCGTTCCCACTTCTGGGCGCGCGGGGATGTGCGGACGGTCGATCATAATGATCGGAATATTCAAGGCGCGAGCCCCATCAATTTTAGCGCGTGCTCCACTGCCCCCAGCATTTTTAGCAACAACCAATTCGATCTTATGATCCCGCATCAAGGCGGTGTCGTTCTTTACGCTAAAGGGCCCTTGATCAACGATGATACTACGGTTTGGCAATGGAACTTCGCCACTTGGGGCATCCACAAGGCGCAACAGGTATTGATGCTGCGGGCACGGGGCAAAGGCGTCCAAATGCATACGACCGATCGCCAACATCACTTTTTGCGCGGGTCCGTCGAGCGCGGCAACAGCACCATCAATATCCGCAACATGACGCCATTGATCGCCCGCTTGCGCAACCCATTTGGGTCGCGTCAAAGCCAGCAAATGCGCATTCGTTTGCGCACATGCGGCAACCGCGTTCATACTCATTTGGGCAGCGAACGGATGGGTCGCATCGACCACATGCGTGATAGCGTTTTCAGCAATGTATTTGACCAATCCTTCAACACCACCAAAACCACCAATGCGCGTGGGCAAAGGTTGGCGTTTGGGGCGTGCAACACGACCCGCGTAGGAAAACGTAGCGTTAATGCCAGCGTCATGCAGAACATGGGCCAAACCCGTGGCCTCTGTGGTACCGCCAAGGATAAGCAGGTGATCTGTCATGTCTAATGTTCCTTGGTTGACCATTTTGGGCTTGGGCGAAGATGGACCAAATGCCATGACGCCTGCAAGCCTCAAGGCACTTCAAAGCGCTGAATTCGTTATGGGGGCCGCACGCCACTTGTCACTACTGCCTGAGATTGATGCCGAGTTGATAACTTGGCCGGTTCCCTTTGCCGATGGTATCGCACAGCTTTTGGAGTTGCGAGGCAAACGCGTTGTCGCCTTGGCCTCTGGCGATCCGTTTTGGTTTGGTGCAGGCAGCGTTTTCGCCCGCCACTTACAGCCAAATGAATGGACTTCAATCGCAGGACCCGCAACTTTTTCCCTTGCTGCCGCTCAGATGGGTTGGCCGTTAGAAAACACCCTTTGCCTTGGACTACATGCAGCACCATTAACGCGCCTGCGCGCACATCTCTCCACAGGTCAGCGGTGTATCGCGCTTTTGCGCGATGGCGCGGCTGTGCAGGAGTTAAACAGTTATATTTCAGACAACAGTTTTGGCGACAGTGACCTGACAGTTTTGGAAGCCCTTGGTGGTCCACGCCAGCGCCTCACTGCGTTTAATCAACTCAGTGAGGCAGTTCAGCATCCAGTTTGTGTAGCGATTGATATCAAGGGCAGTGGTCCTGCTATCAGCAAAGCGTCAGGCAAAGACGATGCGCTATTTGCCAATGATGGGCAGATCACCAAACGCCCTATTCGCGCCCTTACTTTGTCTGCTCTTGCGCCAAAATTTGGTGAACACCTTTGGGACCTTGGCACAGGGTCTGGATCAATCGCAATTGAATGGTTGCTAAGTCATCCGTCTGTCACCGCCACTGCAGTAGAAGCAAACTCTGAACGTGCTGCGCGCGCTGCGCATAATGCTATGACGCTGGGTGTGGAGCGGTTGGACGTTATCACAGCCAAATCAATAAACGTGTTAGACGATCTGCCCGCACCAGACGTTGTGTTTGTTGGCGGGGGTTTAACTCAAGAGTTGCTAGATGCTCTTTGGAATATCATGCCTGTAGGCTGCCGCTTTGTAACCAATGCCGTGACCCTAGAATCTGAGGTAGTTGTTGCGCAAGCGCATGCTGCCAAAGGCGGTGAGTTGATGCGCATCGAAATCGCCAACTCCAAACCTCTTGGTACAAAACGTGGTTGGTCTAGCGCCTATCCCATTGTCCAGTGGAGCGCAATACGATGATCGTTGCAGGATTTGGGTTTCGCAGCAGTGCGACCGTCGACAGCTTAACCTCTGCCCTCAGCGAAGCGGGCGTTAACGCGGTAGATGCTATTGCTACGGCCAAAGACAAATCCAAAGCCCCTGTGTTCATTGATTTTGCAAAAACCATTGGCGCACGGATCGTTTCAATTGACGCATCTGCATTGACCCACATCGAAACCCAGACCCAATCACAAGCCAGCCAAACCCACCGTGACACGGGAAGCGTGGCCGAAGCCGCTGCCCTTGCTGCTTTGGGTAAAGATGCAAAGTTGCTGGCACCCCGTTCCATTTCTAATGACCGCATGGCAACCTGTGCCATCGCCCAAGGACCCAAATCATGACTGTACACTTCATTGGCGCGGGCCCCGGTGCCGCCGATCTTTTGACCCTGCGTGGCCGCGACATCATCGCGGCATGCCCTGTCTGCCTATACGCAGGATCACTGGTTCCACAGGAAATTTTGGGCCACTGCCCTGCTAACGCTGAGATCATTAATACCGCAGCGATGGACCTTGATACCATCATCGCCACCATCAAAACAGCAACTGAGGCGGGCAAAGACGTGGCGCGTTTGCACTCAGGCGACTTGTCTGTGTGGTCTGCAATGGGTGAACAAATGCGCCGTCTGCGCGCTGAAAATATTTCGGTCAGCGTAACACCAGGCGTTCCATCTTTTGCTGCTGCAGCCGCTGCACTGGGCACGGAACTGACATTGCCCGGGTTGGCACAATCGGTTGTGTTAACACGCACACCTGGCCGCGCATCCTCAATGCCAGAGGGTGAAAGCCTAAAGAACTTCGCAGCCACCGGCGCGACGCTCGCAATCCACCTGTCTATCCAGAACCTTAATACCGTTGTTGCTGATCTTACCCCGTCTTATGGTGATGATTGCCCTGTTGCGGTTGTGTACCGCGCATCATGGCCAGACGAACAAATCATCCGCGCAACCTTGTCCACCATCGCCGCAACCGTCACACCAGAAATCGCACGTACCGCGTTGATCCTTGTTGGTCCGGCGTTGGCTGGAGAAGGGTTCGACGAAAGCTGTCTTTACGCGACTGACTATGACCGCCGTTATCGCCCTCAAACTGCTGACAGCCCTTGGGCCAGCTGGAGTCCTGACGATGAATAATACGCCCAAAGGCCTACTCATTTCCGCCCCCAGTTCGGGCACCGGCAAAACAACTGTCATGTTGGGATTGCTGCGGGCATTGGCTGAGGACGGCTTGAACGTTCAGCCCTTCAAAAGTGGTCCCGATTATATTGACCCTGCGTTTCACCGCGCAGCAGCTGGCAGGCCCTCATTCAACTTTGATACATGGGCGATGAACCCGTCACTGTTGAGCGCGATTTCAGCGCAAGCTGAAGGATCAGATATCGTGATCGCTGAAGGGTCGATGGGCCTGTATGATGGCGTTGCGAAACCGGGTGCAACAGGGCACGGAACCAGCGCAGAGACTGCGGCCAAAATGGGCTGGGGCGTGATCCTTGTGATTGATGTCAGCGGTCAAGCACAGTCTGCGGCGGCAACAGCTTTGGGCTTTGCCAAGTACAATCCCGATCTTAATTTCGCAGGTGTGATCCTGAACCGTGTGGCGTCACCACGCCACGAACGCCTGACCCGATTGGGCATGGAGAAACACGGTATTAAGGTGCTAGGGAGCTTGCCCCGCTGCGGCGATCTTGCGTTGCCTGAACGCCACCTTGGACTAATCCAAGCGGCAGAACATCCCGACCTTGAAGCGGCGATTTCTGGGTATGCCAACTTCCTGCGCGAGAACGTGGATTTAGAGGCGATCAAAGCCGCAGCGACAGGTGGCGACCCATTGCCAGCAGGCCAACTGCCTAAACCACCTGCGCAACGGATCGCGTTGGCTCAGGACGCTGCATTCTCATTCACCTACCCGCACCTAGTCGCTGGATGGCGGGCGCATGGGGCAGAGATCATTCCGTTCTCACCACTTGCCGATGAAGCACCTGACAATGACGCGGATCTGGTTTGGTTGCCCGGTGGATACCCCGAATTACACGCAGGTGCGTTGGCCGCCGCGTCTAAGTTTCGCAAAGCGATGATCGAACACGCCAAAACACGACCTGTACACGGGGAGTGTGGCGGCTACATGGCGTTGGGTAAAACCTTGGTCGACAAGGAAGGGAACAGCCACGAAATGCTAGGCCTTCTTGGCCTTGTCACCAGCTATGAAAAGCGCAAGTTCCACCTTGGCTACCGCAAAGCGCATTTGATTGCACCGATGCCGGGGTTTATCACGGGTGAAGCATTGCGTGGCCATGAGTTCCATTATTCCACCATTCTAGAGGAACCTGATGCACCACTGGCCGAAGTCTTGGACGCAGAAGGCAATCCAGTTCCAGAAACCGGCTCCATCAATGGCAACGTCACAGGCACCTTCTTTCACCTGATTGCAGAGGCCAGCTAAATGACCGGTTTTGTAAGCTTCGTCGGCTCTGGACCTGGCGATCCTGAATTGCTCACTTTGAAAGCGGTGGACCGTTTAAAGACAGCGGACGCTGTTTTGTTTGATGACCTGTCATCCGGTCCTATTCTGTCACATGCTGGCAAGGGTGCCGATTTGGTCGGCGTTGGAAAACGCGCAGGTCGCGCATCCCCTAAGCAAAGCCATGTCAGTCAATTGTTGGTTGAGTATGCGCAAACAGGCGCACGTGTTGTACGCCTAAAAAGTGGCGATGGCGGAATGTTTGGGCGCCTTGAGGAAGAGATTGTAGCGCTGCGCGAAGCGGGTATTCCTTACGAAATCATCCCTGGCATACCATCAGCCTGCGCTGCTGCGGCCGCTGCAGGCATTCCGCTCACCCGCCGAATGACGGCACGCCGCGTGCAGTTCGTGACTGGGCATGATGTGGATGGCACTTTGCCTAATGATGCGAATCTAGTGGCACTTGCCGATCCTATGGCAACAACCGTGGTGTTCATGGGTAAACGGACGTTTCCGGCCTTGCTTGAAAAATTGATCGCGCATGGTTTGCCACGTGACACACCCGCCCTTTTGGCCGAAGCCGTCAGCACACCAGAACAGTCGTTAAAGCGCACCACAGTTTCGGAATTGGCAAAGGAACTTCTGGCAGAGTTTTCACCGAACCCAGCCCTGATCCTATACGGGCCTTTGGCGACAGATTACGACGATGGATAGCCTAACGCTCATCGGCATCGGGACCGGCAACCCTGACCATCTTACATTTGAGGGCGCGCGCGCAATCCAAGACGCGACAACGATTCTGATCCCCCGCAAGGGCGGTGAAAAATCCGACCTTGCTGATCTGCGCCGACAGATTGTTGAGAAGGTTGTAGTGGGCGATGGCCCACAGATTATCGAATTTGATCTGCCCGTGCGTAAATCAGATGGTGACTATTTAGAAAACGTTGATCTGTGGCACGATGCAATCGCGGATGCTTGGATCAAGGCCGCAGGTAAAACTGAACGCGCGGCGTTGTTGATCTGGGGCGACCCATCGCTTTATGACAGTTCGTTGCGTATTGCATCGCGTCTCAGACCCTATCCAAAGGTACGCGTCGTTGCGGGCATCACAACGCTTCAAGTTTTGACTGCAGCCCATGCAATCCCTATGAATGAAATAGGGGCACCCTTTATTGTGACCACGGGGCGACAGTTGCGCGATAACGGTTGGCCCAAAGGTGCTGACAGCGCCATTTTTATGCTCGATGGCAACTGTGCATTTCAAACACTGAATGGTGCAGATTTTGACATCTGGTGGGGCGCATATCTGGGGATGGAGAATCAAATCATCCGCTCTGGCCCGCTTGATCTTGTCAAAGACGAGATCATTTCGGCCCGTGAAAAAGCACGCGCCGCCCATGGATGGATCATGGATGCGTACTTATTACGTCGTAAACGGCCAGAATAGCCTTCGGCATTAAGTTGTCCCTTGTGCGACTCACGGATGGGGTTGTAGACGTAAAGGGCTTGGTGTTCGTCGGTTTTGTCGATGAACGAAGAGGGAATTGGGTTAGGTTTAAGTCAACCAAGTCCCAGGCCGCCCCCGCGACTGTATGCGAAGAGCGGGTTTCGAATTTGCCACTCACCCTATTTGGTGGGGAAGGTCGAAACCACGTGATGACACGCAAGCCAGGAGACCTGCCGGGCTGAAACGTAATTAAATCTGTCGGGTGTGACAGTAAGGAGAAGACCAATGAAGACGACTGCAGCAACTATGACCCTAGAAGATCACACATCAGCCAGCCGCACAGGTTTGGCGTCTGCATTTTTCGCATTGATCCTTGGCGTAGGCATTATTGCCGTCACTGGCCACGTTCAAGCAGCAGCATTGCACGATGCGGCACACGACGTGCGTCACGCAACTGGCTTCCCCTGCCACTAAAATGTTTGCACGCATTGTAACCAGCGCGTTGTTCGCTGGCGCTACGGCTGGGTTGTTGATCGCCCTGTTGCAGTATGCGTTCGTGCAACCTGTGTTATTGCACGCCGAACTTTATGAAACTGGCACCTTGGTGCATTTTGGTGGTGCTCCTATTTCGGCAATTCAAGACGTGAGTGGGTTTGATCCCATGCGTGATCTCCTGTCTGTTCTGTTCACCATGCTGACCTACTGCGGTTATGCGATGATCCTTGTGGCGCTCATGGGCATTGCAGAAGAACGTGGCGCCGACATCACCCTGCGCAACGGCATG
>JABGTH010000232.1 GCA_018647275.1 Paracoccaceae bacterium | reverse complement strand
CAGGTTATTCTGAGGTCCGGTCATCGACAATACATAAAAAAACGATTTTAAGATACTACACAAAATGAGGGGCTGCCTTCTTAAGCTTGGAGCGCCCCCAAGTCCTAGTCGATTCTGCAAAAAGACTGTGCGCTGGACAGCACAGCCATGACATTGGGCTTACACACTTAACAGCCTTTACAACTTTTGCTTGGTGAAGGTCAGGACTAAACTTGTACCGTTAGTCATGCTGCTTGGCCGAGCCTTGACATTTAATTCACCGAAAATGTGAAAATATATATAATATATTCCAAATTAATTTACAAAAATTTCTCTTAAAAAGAAAAAAATTTACAACGAACCCCTTATATTCCAGTCTCTTATTTCCTTCTTTTCAATTCGCGTTATTATCCCGCACAAAGATCAAAGCTGAACTGTTTGGGAGTGACGCATTCAGGCCAACACTTGATCAATGAACGCCCCAAAAGGGCAGGCCATTAGGGAGGCGCCAACCATGTCAGAGACCCAATCCAAAACATATCCCCCGTCCGCAGAAATGGCAGCAAATGCCAATGTCGACGCAGAAAAATATGATGCCATGTATGCGGCATCCACTGCCGATCCCGACGCATTCTGGGGGGAACACGGCAAACGTATCGATTGGATCAAGCCGTATACTCAAGTCAAAGACGTAGACTTCACGTTGGGCAACGTATCAATCAATTGGTACGCTGATGGCACATTAAACGTAGCAGCCAACTGTATTGACCGTCACTTGGAAACTCGCGGCGATCAAACTGCGATCATCTGGGAACCAGACAGCCCGACAGACGAGGCTCTGCACATTACGTACAAGCAATTACACTCCTCGGTTTGCAAAATGGCGAACGTCTTGAAAGATCTTGGTGTCGGCAAAGGCGATCGTGTCGTCATTTACATGCCGATGATCCCTGAAGCAGCTTATGCTATGCTTGCATGTGCGCGCATCGGCGCGATCCATTCAATCGTGTTTGCTGGGTTCTCTCCTGATGCGTTGTCTGCACGGGTGAACGGTTCTGAAGCTAAGGTTGTAATCACCGCAGATGAGGCCCCACGTGGTGGCCGCAATACTCCTTTGAAATCAAACGCTGACAAGGCTCTGGCTAACTGCGACGCATCAGTTCAATGCCTTGTTGTGCGCCGCACAGGTGGTGATGTTGCGTGGAACGAAGCTCGTGATCGCGATTATGGTGTCCTAAGCGAAGCCGCATCAAGCGATTGCACAGCAGAAGAAATGAACGCTGAAGATCCGCTATTCATTCTTTACACCTCTGGTTCGACAGGAATGCCAAAAGGCGTGGTTCATTCGACAGGCGGTTATATTGTCTACGCGGCGATGACACATGAAACCACATTCGATTACAAAGATGGTGATGTGTATTGGTGTACCGCAGATGTTGGTTGGGTCACCGGTCACAGCTATATTGTATATGGTCCATTGGCGAACGGCGCGACAACTGTCATGTTTGAAGGTGTCCCAACTTATCCAGACGCTTCTCGCTTCTGGCAAGTTTGTGAAAAGCACAAAGTTGCACAGTTCTACACAGCCCCAACGGCGATCCGCGCGCTGATGGCGCAAGGTGATAATTTTGTTCAGAAATGTGACCTAAGCAGCCTGCGCGTCCTTGGTACTGTGGGTGAACCTATTAATCCAGAAGCTTGGAACTGGTACAACGAAGTTGTGGGCGGCGGCACCTGCCCGATCGTGGACACATGGTGGCAAACCGAAACCGGTGGTCACCTGATGACGCCATTGCCTGGCGCGCACGCAATGAAACCAGGGTCCGCGATGAAGCCATTCTTTGGCATTGAGCCTGTGGTCCTTGAACCAGCAAGTGGCGAAATCATTGAGGGTAACGATGTCGAAGGTGTTTTGTGCATCAAAGACAGCTGGCCCGGCCAAATGCGTTCAGTTTGGGGCGATCACGAACGCTTTGAAAAGACATACTTTGCGGATTATGAGGGTTACTACTTCACCGGTGACGGCTGCAAGCGAGATGCAGACGGCGATTATTGGATTACAGGTCGCGTTGATGACGTGATCAACGTATCCGGACACCGCATGGGTACAGCCGAAGTTGAAAGCGCACTCGTAGCACACCCACAAGTCGCAGAAGCTGCTGTTGTCGGCTTTCCCCATGATATCAAAGGACAAGGCATTTACTGCTACGTCACATTGATGAATGGCGAGACCCCAACTGATGAGTTGCGTGTAGAGCTGCGCAACTGGGTCCGTAAAGAGATCGGCCCAATCGCATCTCCTGACCTAATCCAATGGGCACCAGGACTGCCAAAAACTCGTTCAGGCAAAATCATGCGCCGTATCTTGCGCAAGATTGCAGAGAATGACTTTGGCGCATTGGGCGACACTTCGACCTTGGCAGATCCAAGCGTTGTTGATGACCTCATTGAAAACCGTATGGGCAGCTAATGATCACAAT
>JABGTH010000370.1 GCA_018647275.1 Paracoccaceae bacterium | reverse complement strand
CCATCTCAAAGGTACACACCATGCGCAGCGTTTCATCATATGCGGACCATGCCAACTTAATCGAATAGGTGCGCCACAGGCCAACAACGGACATCGCAATGTGATCGTCCGCGATGCGATCGAATTCCCAAGCGTGGTGTGCCGCGATATGCTCGACCAAATCAATCGGATGAATATCGTCTTCAAAGATATGTTCTGAGAGAGCCATCGTTTCACCTAGTGTTGGCTGGTGGCAGGGCTAATTAACGTCCCAATCACTAGCTCTTTACGCAAGAAAGCGGTGCCACGTGCACACTTCCTACTAGATATGGTGATAGCGGGAGCCAGTTCTGGCAACCCATTATCTGGGGATAACTGCAATAAGTTGTGGAGAACTCTGTAAGCCCCACAAAATATAGTCCACACAGCCCACCCCCAGAAATGCAAAACGCCCCTTCCAACGGAGAGGGACGATTAATGGCACCATGTGCAATCTATGTTTCAAGATTCGCGGTTTAACCAGTGGGCATTACTTTGCTTTGAGCGAATCCAAGCGCGTCTTTAGCGCCTCGTTTTCATCGCGGGCTTTCTGGGCCATCGCGCGTACCGCATCGAATTCTTCGCGGGTCACAAAGTCACGATCCGCCAACCAGCGATCCATCAAAGACTTCATCGCTGTTTCAGCTTCGTCTTTGGCACCTTGGGCAACGCCCATAGCATTTGTCATCAATTGTGAAATGTCATCAAAAATTTTACCACGGGCTTGCATCACAGTTTCTCCTTAGTGCTTGACCTCTATATGAGCACGCGCACACCTTAGTGCAAGGTTGACTTACCCTAACCCACAGAGGCATTCAGACGCACATGAACGCAATGATCCCCTTCCCGAACATTTCACCCGAGATTTTTTCGATATCCGTTTTCGGCTTTGAATTGTCCTTGCGTTGGTACGCGCTCGCTTACATCGCTGGTATTCTCATTGGCTGGCGGATGGTTGTTATGAGCGTCAAAACTTCGCGTCTTTGGATCAAAAATCAACCTGTTATGACACCGACGCAGATCGAAGATTTGCTGACTTGGGTCATCTTGGGTGTCATTTTTGGTGGGCGATTGGGATATGTCCTATTCTATCAACCCAGCTATTATCTACAGAACCCCACCGAGATTGTGTATGTTTGGCAAGGCGGCATGGCATTCCACGGTGGCCTTATTGGTGTCATCGTTGCCGGCTTGGTCTTCACCATGCGTTACAAAATTCCAAAATTAAGCGCCGCTGATGTCTTGGCGCTTGGTGTTCCGCCCGGTTTGTTATTGGGGCGTATAGCGAACTTTATCAATGCAGAGCTATGGGGCCGGCCAACTGACCTACCTTGGGGTGTCGCCTTCCCCACGAAAGCTGCACAACTCTGCCCAGAAGTTCTTGGTGTGTGCGCGCGTCATCCCTCCCAACTATTTGAAGCATTACTAGAGGGCTTGATCCTTGGTGGGGTCCTACTGTGGTTGGTGTGGCGACGCGACGCCTACAAAACCCCGGGCCTGATCGCAGGTACCTTTTTCCTTGGCTATGGCATTTCACGCTTTGCTGTTGAATTTGTTCGCCAACCAGACGCGCAATTTATATCTACCGGCAACCCACTTGGGCTCGCGCTGGAAGTGGGCGGATATGGCCTAACTATGGGTCAACTGCTTTCCGTCCCGATGGTTGGCCTTGGATTGTATCTGATACGCCAAGCGCGGCACATGAGGGCAGCATGAGCCTGCACGACCTTTTGGCAGCCCAAATTGCCGCAAACGGGCCAATCCGTCTCTCTGATTTTATGGCCGATTGCCTCCTTCATCCAGAATTTGGCTATTACACAACCCAAGAGCCTTTTGGGGCATCTGGTGATTTTGTAACCGCGCCTGAGGTCTCCCAAATGTTTGGGGAGTTGATAGGGTTGTCATTGGCCCAAGCGTGGATTGATCAAGGATCACCATCCCCTTTCGCCCTAGTCGAATTTGGGCCCGGACGCGGTACTTTGATGTCTGATATCTTGCGCGCAACAAAAGGGGTCAGCGGCTTCCACCAAGCGGCGCAGATTATTTTGTTAGAAGCGTCCCCCAACCTACGCGCCATTCAAGGCGAAACCTTGCGAGTTTATACGCCCGCTTGGATTGATGCGGTTGATCAACTGCCTGCAATACCAATATTTGCCGTCGCTAACGAGTTCTTTGACGCCTTGCCAATTCGTCAATTTGTACGCGATGGATCAGGATGGCGCGAACGTCAGGTGGGTTTGGACAACGATACGCTGGTCTTTGGCTTGGGTCCCGATAGTCCGCAACCCGCACTAGCCCATCGGTTAGAAGACACAAAAGACGGTGACCTTGTCGAGGAGTGCAGTGCCGCCTCTCCGATTATCAACACCTTAGGCTTGCGTATAAAACACCACGGCGGTGTGGCTCTCATCATTGACTATGGCGACTGGCGCAGCCTAGGCGACACCCTACAAGCCATCAGAGATCATGAACACGTATCGCCGCTAGATCAGGCCGGCCAGTGCGACATCACAGCCCACGTTGACTTTGAAACAATCGCAAACGCTGTGCCTTGTCAATATTCACGGGTCACGCCTCAAGGCGTGTTCCTAGAGCGCTTAGGCATCACACAGCGTGCGCAAGCCCTTGCGCAAAACATGACAGAAGACGCTCTTCATTCGCATATTGCAGCACATCGCCGCTTGACCCACCCTGACGAAATGGGAAACCTGTTCAAAGTAATCGGCCTCTATCCCGAAGGAGGCAGCCCACCTGCAGGATTAGAAAAATGACGCTAGAGATTCTGAAATCTGACGCACTAGGTGCTATGCAGCACGGTTTTTTCACCCGTAGAGGTGGCACCTCCTCTGGGATTTTCAAGGGTTTAAACTGTGGTGCCGGCAGCTCGGACCAATCAGAAGCCGTCATTATCAATCGTGGTCGTGTGGCTGATGCCATGCAAGTGCCCCATGATCATCTAATGGGCGTCCATCAGATTCATTCCGCAGACGTTGTAACTGTTGGCTCCGCAACCCAAGACCACCCAAAAGCGGACGCCCTTGTTACAGCAACAAAAGGCATCGCCCTTTCTGTATTATCTGCCGATTGCCAACCCGTTTTGTTCGCCGACACCCAAGCTGGGGTCATTGGTGCAGCACACGCTGGTTGGAAAGGCGCATTAGACGGCGTTTTACCCCAAACTGTTGAAGCTATGATCGCACTTGGTGCGAAACGCGAGAACATCTGTGCCGCAATTGGTCCCTGTATCAGCCAACGCGCTTATGAGGTCGGACCGGATTTCATGGATAATTTCATGGGCGAAGACCCAGATAACGCCCGCTTCTTTGCCCAAGGCAACGGCGATAAGTTACAATTTGATCTACCCGCCTTTGGGCTAAAGAGTTTGCGAACCGCTGGCATCACCAAAGCTGAATGGACCCGGCACTGTACTTACAACGATCAAGAACGTTTTTATTCCTATCGTCGCAGCGTGCACCAAAAAGAAGCCGACTATGGTCGATTGATTGCGGCGATCACCATTTAATTGAGGCAAAAATCTAGCAAGCGTTGCCATTTATTAGCCTATTTCTGTTCAACCAAACAGAGTAATATCAACTATGATAT
>JABGTH010000084.1 GCA_018647275.1 Paracoccaceae bacterium | reverse complement strand
GAAGTATGGTGCCACATTAGGACTTCGGGCAAGAAAAAACTAAGCCCTCCAAATGCTGGAAAAAGCTAACACTAAGAAATTAAACAAATATTCTTGACCTTCAATTTTTATGCGATTGTCTTTCTTCTCGGGCGAGAAATTATCACACTTTCCAAACACCCGTGCTTGCCTTTGTCGTGATCCCATGTAACTTTTGAATGCTGCAACTGCGCAATGAGGTGCCCAATGCACAATCCACTAGCCGAACAAACATCCAACGACACCGCGAACCAAAGCGTCGCACAATTGCCTCAGGTCACTGAGATACGAAATCCAGGCATGGCGCTCGACCTAGATTGGGTTGCCCGGCTTCAGGCGAACACATCAGCCATTGAACGTCGATGCGCTACATTGCCAGCCCGCCGCTCTGTCAAAAAAGAACATCAAGTTGCGTGGTTACTGAAAGCGGTTAGCTGCATTGACCTGACAACTTTGTCTGGCGATGACACCGAAATGCGTGTTGGTCGTTTGTGTGCTAAAGCTCGTCAGCCTGTGAACGCTAGCGTGCTCGCGCAGCTTGAAATGACCGGACTGACGACCGGAGCTGTATGTGTGTATCACGAGATGATACCAGCCGCTGTTCGCGCACTTGTCGGCACGAACATTCCAGTCGCAGCTGTTTCAACTGGCTTCCCGGCAGGACTATCCCCACTTCACCTACGCATCCAAGAAATCAAGGAAAGCGTTGCAGCGGGCGCTAGGGAAATCGACATCGTCATCTCCCGTCGTCACGTGCTGACAGGCGACTGGCAGAAGCTGTACGACGAAATGAAAGCAATGCGCGAAGCCTGTGGTGATGCACACGTTAAAGCAATCCTAGCAACCGGAGAATTGGGCTCCTTGCGCAATGTCGCACGCGCCTCACTGGTGTGTATGATGGCTGGTGCCGACTTCATCAAAACATCGACCGGCAAAGAAAACGTCAATGCGACCCTGCCTGTGACTCTCGTTATGATCCGCGCCATTCGCGACTATTTCGAACGCACCGGTTATCGAATTGGTTACAAACCGGCGGGCGGCATTTCAAAAGCGAAAGATGCGATTACCTACCTCGCTTTGATGAAGGAAGAGTTGGGGAACCGGTGGCTTCAGCCAGACCTATTCCGTTTTGGCGCGTCTTCTTTGTTAGGGGATATTGAGCGCCAATTGGACCATCATCTGACTGGCGCATATTCCGCCGGCCATAGAAATCCAATGGGCTAAGCCATCCATACTTTGCCATCCACGACATCTGACAGAAAGACCCTAACCATGACAGTCAAAGATATCTTCCAAACCATGGACTTCGGCACAGCACCTGAAAATACAGCCGAGGCGTTGGCTTGGATTGTCGACCAAGGTGGCAAGTTTGGCCATTTTATCGACGGGTCATTCACCAAAGCAGGCGATGGCTTTGACACCAAAAACCCTGCGACTGGGAACGTATTGGCGACCATCAGCCAAGCGACCCAAGCAGAAGTAAATCTGGCTGTTTCAGCAGCACGCAAGGCACAGCCGAAATGGGCAGCGCTGGGTGGACATGGCCGCGCACGCATCTTGTACGCTATCGCCCGTCTGTTGCAAAAGCACAGCCGTTTGTTTGCAGTGCTCGAAACATTAGACAACGGCAAACCTATCCGCGAAAGTCGCGACATCGATATTCCTTTGGCACAGCGTCATTTCTATTATCACGCTGGTATGGCCCAATTGGTGGATAGTGAATTGCCTGACCGCGAAGCCTTGGGGGTGTGCGGTCAAATCGTTCCATGGAACTTCCCACTGCTCATGTTGTCATGGAAAATCGCACCTGCTTTAGCGATGGGGAATACGGTTGTTTTGAAACCCGCAGAATACACATCGCTTACAGCTCTATTGTTTGCGGACATCTGCAAACAAGCTGGTGTGCCCGATGGGGTCGTAAACATCGTGACAGGCGATGGCGCTGTGGGCGAAATGATTGTCGCCGCTGACGTGGACAAAATTGCGTTCACAGGCTCGACAGCAGTTGGAAAACAGATCCGTAAAGCCACTGCAGGGTCGGGCAAGGCGCTGACGCTAGAGCTGGGCGGCAAATCGCCCTACATCGTATTTGACGACGCAGATCTGGATTCAGCCGTTGAGGGATTGGTTGACGCCATTTGGTTCAATCAAGGGCAGGTGTGCTGCGCCGGTTCACGTCTATTGGTTCAAGAACCAATTGCAGAAACCTTCTATGCCAAGCTCAAAGTCCGCATGGACAAACTGCGCATAGGGAGCCCACTGGATAAGTCCATCGATGTCGGTGCTATCGTCGATCAATCACAACTTGATACAATAACCCGCATGGTTGCTGAAAACACCGCTG
>JABGTH010000231.1 GCA_018647275.1 Paracoccaceae bacterium | reverse complement strand
TACCTCACCGTATTTGGATTTGCAGTTGTCGCATTGATGATTTGGTTACCCGATGGCTTGTTGTCGATTCCTGATCGCATCCGTGCGCGGAAACAATCAAAAGCCGCATCAGCAGCGCGTGCAGCCAGTGCAAAGCAAATTGGGGAGACATCATGAACGCCAACCAAGCCACCTTGACCGTGCGCAACTTGGCTAAATCCTATGGCGCTATTCAAGCGGTCAAAGGCGTGTCTTTTGAAGTCCAACCCGGTGAAATTTTTTGTGTGATTGGTCCCAATGGATCTGGAAAGACCACACTATTCAATGCCATGCTTGGCCAAATTCAACCCGATCGTGGGCAAATTGAATTGCGCGGAGAAGATGTATCCGGGCTATCGGCGCTGGCGCTGAACCACCGTGGTGTCGGACGCACGTTCCAGACCCTTCAGGTATTTGGCAAGATGACCGTACGCGAAAATCTCATCGTTGCCGCGCAGGAGCACAAAGGCACTTTGTTTTCTCGCATGTTCGAGCCTTCAGACTCTGGACTAGAAGATAAAGCAGATGCTCTGATTCAAAAGTTCCACATTACCCACGTCGCTGATAAACCGGCCGGCGAGCTCAGCTACGGTCAGCAAAAGCTGGTTGACATTGCGATGGCCTTCATGAGCGAGCCTGCGCTGATCTTGTTGGATGAGCCGTGTGCAGGCGTTAATCCCAAACTGGTCAGAGACATTGGTGACCTACTGCGTGACTTGAACAAAGAGCGTGGGAGTACCTTCGTGGTGATCGAACACAACATGGATTTCATCATGAGTCTGTGTCACCGGGTCATGGTGATGGTGGAAGGTGAAGTCTTGGCCATCGGAACCCCTGACGAAATCCGGAATAACAAGCAAGTGCTTGATGCTTACTTGGGGAGTTAACGCGTGAGTACCTGTATTGAATTTGATAACGTCGTGGCGGGCTATAAGGACTTCATGATCCTAAATAACCTGTCATTTAAGGCGGAAACGGGCACGGTTACGCTTTTGATTGGGCCAAACGGTGCGGGTAAATCAACAGTCTTGAAAACGCTTTTTGGACTTTTAAAGCCACGCCAGGGCCGGATTCTGCTAGACGGTCAAGAGGTTGCAGGCACGTCACCACGTGATCTGCTGGCGAAAGGCATTGCCTTCGTGCCGCAAGGGCGCAACCTATTCGGCCAGCTGTCCGTTTTGGAAAATCTCGAGCTCGGTGGCATCACGATTGGTATGGACGAAACGCGCAAGCGCATACCAGAGATTTTGGATCGTTTCCCACGGATAAAAGAGCGCTTGCATAGCAAGGCGTCTTCTCTATCTGGGGGCGAGCAAAAGCAATTGGAAGTCGGCCGCGCATTATTGCTGCGCCCGAAAGTGTTGCTCATCGATGAACCATCCATTGGACTATCGCCTCAGGTGGTGCAAGGGGTATTTGTTCTGCTGCGAGATTTGGTGGCACAGGGTACGACGGTACTCATGGTCGAGCAGAACGTCAAAAGTGCTTTGAAGTATTCAGACACGGCCATAGCGCTGGAGTCGGGCCGTTTGATTTTGCAAAAGCCAGCATCCGAGATTCTGGCGGACCCCAATATGGATCGTCTATTTTTGGGGGCAGCGCCTTCTATTTGAAAAACCGTTTCCTGCCTGAAGGATGTGGGTCACAGGTTCGAACCCTGTACCACCCAACGCCAATAAGCCATTGACATTAAGCGCTTACGAGAAATCGAAGTGCTTTTTTTATGTGCCAAACGCGGTGTAAAAGTGGGTTACTGCTCATCGTAGAGGTGGGTATCGCGACAGTTGACTTCTAGCTACCAAAAACCTGCCGAACGCGTTTGAACGAGACGCCCGTTTCATCAACTGGTAATCGTCACCTTTTGGAGTTGCGGCGGTACGTCCGGGTTGAGACCACGCGTGACTGCTAGCTGATCCACGTAGACATAGAAGGTGGTAATCCAAGAGATGACGTCGAGGTAAGCGTCACCAGTGCCATGAAATGATGTGCCGGCGCTGGCTGCCGTATTCGCAGTGAATGTCCGTCTTCAAATGGTTTGAGACAGATGGGTTAATTTCTCAAAGGAGAGATTGGCTCATTGGTTTCAAAGTTTAAACGGTTTCAATTTGATGTTGTAGTCGCCTGCTTTGGATTGTTTGCTCTTTGATTGCTCTCCTCT
>JABGTH010000086.1 GCA_018647275.1 Paracoccaceae bacterium | reverse complement strand
CCATTTGCGAGTGGGTTGAAGCGACAGACGACAGTGATGCATTGATGTCTGAATTGAGTGCCAATTGTTTGCCACTTTGGATTAAAGGCGATGACGCCCATACCGCAGAACTATTACGTCGTTTTGATAAGGCTCCTAAACCGATGGCTTATCAACCTGAATTTCTTGCTAGATCTTGGACCAAATACCTTAATGAAAACAGCATATCAGGCGACGAAGTTAATCCTGATGCATTCGTTCGCTGGACCTATGCGCGCGCTCTTGAACACCGCCAGCCCCGTTATGAGGCTATGGCACGTTGGGGCGTTACGGTGACTGCGGATGAAGTTGCATTTTTAAAGTCAGCTGCAGATTTTGATGCATTGATCAGTCACGCTATCGATCGAATGTGAGGCAAGACTGTCATCTGTTTCAGCAACTTGTGAGTGCCCAATACTGAAAACAGACGCCCCTTACCGCTATCTCTGCACTACGAACACAAAATCAGGACTAAAATTATGCCGATCAAAATTCCAGCAACACTGCCAGCCTTTGACGTGCTTTCACGCGAGGGTGTATCAGTGATGGACGAAGACGCGGCCGCACGTCAAGACATACGCCCTTTACGCATTGCGCTGCTAAACCTGATGCCCAAGAAGATTCAGACAGAAAACCAGTTTGCACGCCTTATCGGTGCGACGCCTCTTCAGATTGATTTGAACCTGATCCGGATGTCTGATCACAAGACACGCAATACGGCTGCTGAACATATGGAAAGCTTCTATCGCCCATTCTCTGATGTGAAAGGCGAGAAGTTTGATGGATTGATCATCACTGGTGCCCCAATTGAACACCTTGAGTTCGAAGACGTTGGTTACTGGGAGGAACTGACCGAGGTCATGAACTGGACACAGACCAATGTGCACTCAACAATGGGTGTCTGCTGGGGTGGTATGGCCATGATCAATCATTTTCACGGCGTCAAAAAGCATATGCTAGATGACAAGGCTTTCGGGTGTTTTCGCCACAAAAACTTGGATCCTACATCGCCATATTTGCAAGGTTTTTCAGATGATTGCGTTATTCCAACCAGCCGTTGGACTGAGATGCATCAATCTGAGATTGATGCCAGTGATGGTCTAAAAACACTGCTCGGAAGCGACGAGGTCGGCCCTTGTGTCGTCCAAGACACCAAACATCGTGGGGTCTATATCTTTAGCCATTTTGAATATGACAGTGCTACATTGAAACAAGAATATGATCGTGATGTGGAGGCAGGAACGCCAATCAACATTCCGACAAACTACTATCCAGGTGATGATCCATCCCAAGAACCTACAAACCGTTGGCGCAGCCATGCCCACTTGTTCTACGGCAACTGGCTGAACAGCATCTATCAAACGACCCCGTTTGAGATGGATGAGATTGGTGCTTAAGGGCGTCTTTATGTTGATCTTAGTGGCGATGATTTTGGCCGTCGCCACCACCTTGTGGCGCGTAGGACAAAATGCCAAACGCGCCACCGCGCCGTTTCCAGCCGAGGGAAATTTTGTCGAAATCGCTGGACATCCTGTCCATTACATCGAGATGGGAAATGGCCCAGCCTTGGTTCTTATCCATGGATCATCGGGCAATACCCGAGACTTCACATTTGGTTTGGCCGAAAAACTGGCACAATCCTACCGCGTCATCATTTTTGACCGTCCCGGCTTGGGAAATACCCCTGAATTGGCACCGTTTGGTGTTTCAGTTACCGACCAAGCAGAGTTATTGGCCTTCGCGGCACAAGCTATTGGTGCGGACAAACCTATCGTTGCAGGCCAAAGCCTTGGCGGTGCTATAGCCCTTGCGTGGGCTGTTGCGCGCCCTGATGACATCGCTGCTGCGGTATCTATCTCTGGCGTTGCTTACCCGTGGAAAGGCGAGTTAGACGCGCTGACTAGTGCACTGGCGCATCCACTCAGCGGTCCTATCTTATCACGGCTTGCCTCAGCATGGGTCAGCGACGAATACGTCGCCAAAAGCTTGAATGAGACGTTCCAACCACAAGAACCTATTTCCGGATATGCTGACCACATTGGCATACCACTAATCTTGCGCCCCTCTTCGCTGATGGCAAATGCGCGTCAACGTAAAACCCTAAAGGAAGATCTGCGCGCGATATCGGATCGATACGCCGCTCTCACCCTCCCACTTGAGATCGTGCACGGCGATACAGATACCATTGTGCCGCTTCATGTTCACTCAAAGCGCTTGGTTGAAGACGTGGAAGGTGCAAATCTGGTCACACTTGAGGGGATTGGCCATATGCCGCAGCATCTCTCACATGATGCCGTAATTGCAGCAATTCATCGCGCGGCGTCACGTGCGGGTTTGCGTTGAGCGGCCCACTGCCCCATCTAGATCTAAAGAACAATTACATTAAGGATCCGGACAATGCCCCTACCTTTTGACGGCTGGATCAGTGCGTTTTTCAATGACCTGGCACCAGATAGTG
>JABGTH010000089.1 GCA_018647275.1 Paracoccaceae bacterium | reverse complement strand
TGAATGTCGCGTTCTTCGTTCGTCATGAATACTTCCTCCATCCCAAATCAGGGAATTTACAGGAAGTGTCCCAAGAGTCCGCACACATTTACAGTAGCTCGCTGCCACCCGCAATGCGCTCGGCCGTAGCGGCATTCAATTGCATCAACAACAACACAGCTACGATACGCTGACATGGCCGCACGCCACCAAGGGCTTCTTTAAGCTAAAAAAGAAAATTCCAACTATTCTGAGCGATCTTGCGCTTGAGGATGCATAAAGGCTCTGCTTGTCTTTCAAGCGCATCAAACTAATTCGTAAGCGATGAAAAAAGTAATAGCCCTGCCGCTAGAACAAATCAGCGGGATCATAGAGATGGCGTTATCAGATCACGTTAGTTTTGCAGATATTAAGACTGAATACGGGATCAGCGACAAACAAGTGAAAACGCTCATGCGCCATGAGTTGAAGAGCGGTAGCTACAAAAATTGGCGCAAACGTGTGCGCGATTTTGGGGAACGCAGGGAAATCTACAAATAGGTCGCAGCACTTTAGAAGGTCAAACGTCCATGTCACACGCGCCCAGCATTGTTTGGTTCAAACGCGATCTTCGGAACCATGATCACGCACCTTTGCTGGCGGCTTCGCAATCGAATTCTCCGGTCATACCGCTCTATATCGTTGAACCAGAGTATTGGCAGCAGGCCTTTGCATCGCGCCGTCATTGGCATTTCATTCATGATTGTCTGGTTGATCTGAACATTGCTTTAACTGACTTAGGACAGCCTCTTATCGTTAGGGTTGGCGATGTATGTGATGTGCTTGCTCAACTTCACGAACAACACGGTGTTGGCGATGTCTACATGCATGAGGAAACAGGAAATTCTTGGACATACGACCGAGACCTGAAAGTAGGAAAGCTATGCTTGGACCGCAATATTTCCTCTCACGAATTCCCGACAAACGGCGTTGTTCGGAGACTGCGCAGTCGCGATGATTGGTCAAAAATCAGAAACGTACGTATGGCTGAAAACATAACGGCGAAGCCAAATAACCTTGTTCCAACACTGGGCTGTCAATCGGACAGCCTACCAGAAAAAGATGACCCGATGTTTGGAAACACACCAATCGGCAAGGTCCAAAAAGGTGGGCGAACACAGGCAGTCGCGGATTTACAAAGCTTTTTGAACCATCGCTGTCAAAAATATCTTCACCACATCTCTGCGCCCAGTTTGTCCGATGTCCATTGCTCAAGACTATCCACTCATCTTGCGTGGGGCGCGCTCTCAGTTCGTGAGGTTGTGCATTCTGTTGCCAAACGTCATGCCCAACTTACGCCATTGGAAAAGAAAAGCTATGGGCGCAATCTAAGCGCATTTGGATCGCGACTTGCATGGCGTTGTCATTTTGTTCAGAAGATTGAGGACCAACCCGAAATAGAGACACATTGTATGCATCCAGCCTTCGAAGGGTTGCGTGAATACGAACACAATGAGGCTCACTATCAAGCCTGGGCGACCGGAAATACGGGTTACCCCTTCGTTGATGCATGCATGCGCAGCTTGATAGCAGAAGGCTGGATCACCTTCAGGATGCGGGCCATGCTGGTGAGCTTTGCCAGCTATCAACTGTGGCTGGACTGGCGCGTTAGCGGGGATCACTTGGCGCGTTTATTCACCGACTTTGAGCCAGGAATTCACTACAGTCAGCTTCAAATGCAATCGGGTGTGACGGGTATCAATACGATGCGCGTGTATAATCCCATCAAACAATCTTTGGAACATGATCCAACAGGCGCGTTCATTAGAAAATGGGTGCCAGAGCTGACGAATGTTCCGGATGAGTTTATTCATGAGCCTTGGACCTGGGAAAAGACCTTGCTTGATCAGCGTGATTTTGAACTTGGGCAAGACTATCCAGCACCAATTGTAGAACATTCCTTCGCTGCAAACGCAGCCAAACAAAAGATTGCCGCTGTTCGCAAGATCCCTGATTTTCAGCAGTCAGCTAATGCTGTGTTCCAAAAATTAGGAAGCCGAAAGCAACCATCGAATAAGAAGAAAAAATCCAAATCCAAGGATGCCAATCAGTTGTCCCTATTTTAAAACAACATTGCCAAACTGGCGGCTTTCAAACCCAAAGCGGCCATTGCTTCGCTTGATGCTAAGGCCCGGTTGTTCCGCGTTATGTGAATTCGTCGGCCACATAATCTCGCATTAGCGCCGTCACCGGCTTGCTCGAATGCAGTTTGGTAAAATTGCCAAAACAAGCCAGTTGGATTGATTAGTTTATGTTAGAAGTCACGCAATTTCCAAACGTCAAACATGACGATCAAGTAGATGCGCTCGCTTATACGATTTATGAATTTAGGCAGCTGTGCGCATTTATGTATGGGCATCCGAAGCCATAGTTTGTCTCATCATCAT
>JABGTH010000091.1 GCA_018647275.1 Paracoccaceae bacterium | reverse complement strand
GTTGGCCGTGGTCAAAGAGCCTGCGCAAGTGGTCCAGATCCTGCGTTATGTTCTGACAGGCACACTGCCCAAGTAAGTGTGCGGGGCCAAGCGTTGGGGTTGTAAGGTAACAAGTACCTTATCTCTACTGAGTGTAATGTATTTTTTCCCTCCCGAAAAAAATTTCGTGTTGATTCGAGGCTGTGTTAGCAAGTCGCTCATAGGTGAACGCTAATTAAAGGCGACGGTCATAAAATCTTACGAGTTATAAGCAAATTCTAAAAAAATTAAAATAATTCGTAGACTTAACCAACAGAGGCACCGTCAAGGATATGGCCGTTGATATCATAACCGGTGCTGCGTTCACTGCGATCGTTGGTTAAGCTTGTAGCTGGCTTGATCAACCTGATCATCGGCATTCTCATGAGCGGCATCGATTTTGCTGGTTTGTTAGCGACAGTTGGCGAAGCTGAATTGATATGCGGTAACTTCATCATGGCGATCATCAACTTCTTGGTTATCGCGCTCCTAGTGTTCAAGTTGGTTCGTTCATTGAACAAAATGAAAGAAGCAGAAGAGGCCGCTCCGGCAACAGCATCAGCTTGTCCAACATAAGAAGAACTTTTGGCCGAGATCATGGCTGCTTTGAAGAAATAAGCCCTCACGGCTTAAATTAATAATATCTGGCCAAAATCGGTCGACCTTGGACCCGCGGTTTAATCACTGCGGGCCTTTTTTGTCATGTGAGCAATGAATGGATTGGTGCATCCGCGTCACGTAAAAATCTTCGGATGTGTTGCGACGTGTTCGAAGATTCTGTTATCTAGTATGGTATCGGTTAAAGGATTCTTCGTATATGCAGCTCGACGCGACAGATAAACGCATTCTTAGAGCTTTACAGCGCAAGGGGCGTATTTCAAATGCGGACCTTTCTGAGGTGGTGAACCTGTCGCCTTCTGCCTGTCATCGTCGCGTGCAACGTTTGGAAGAAGATGGGTATATCCGCGATTATGTGGCGTTATTAAACCCTCGTAAAATGGGTGTTCCAACAACTGTATTTGTTGAGATTACCCTGCAAGGGCAGGCTGATGAGGTGTTAGACGCCTTTGAAAAGGCAGTAAGCCGCGTGCCAGATGTATTAGAATGTCACCTCATGGCAGGCTCAGCCGACTATTTGTTGAAGGTTGTCGCATCAGACACTGAGGACTTTGCCCGTATCCACCGCCAATATCTGGCACGACTGCCCGGCGTTGGGCAGATGCAATCCAGCTTTGCATTGCGCACAGTGTTTAAGACGACGGCGCTACCCGTCGTCTAAACTTAGGCGTCTGCCAGGATTTTCTTCTGGGCGAACCGTTGGTTGGGATCAAACATTGATCTATGGTTCTTTTGCATCGGTAGCTCATCGATTCGTCCGATGGTTTTGATGGACGGTAGGTACAGCGCCTCCTGCATCTTTTCGAAATCGATCTTTGTAATCAAGGTTCCAAACGTTCCTGCGCCTCGCGGTGGCACTTGAAAAAGATGATAGCGAATGTCAGACCAAACTCTATGGAAAACACGCCCCACAGCCTCATTGAGGATCGATTGCTGACAGAAGCTGACATGAGAGATCTGTCTGAGGCGGATGAGCCCATCGTTTTGCGAAGCTGCGATCTGCATGGTTTGACCCTATCGCATTTAGAGATGCCAAATTGGCGGTTCGAGAAATGCAATTTGGCAGGCACCTCATTCAATGGCGCAATGTTGGAGGGCGCAGTTTTTGAAGAGTGCCGCGCGGCGGGTGCCAGTTTTGTTAGCGCGGTTTTAACTGAGGCAGAAATTGCCCGCGGAGACTTTAGCAACATATCCTTTCGCGGGGCCACATTGGCGGCGATGAAGATTGCGCATTGCAAAATGACGGGTGCTGATTTTAGCGAGGCGCAGGCCAGTGGGATGGAGTTACAGGACATTCTGTTCGTCTTTGCCTTGCTGCCCAATATGTCGTTTCAGAAGATGACTTTGAAGCAGATTGATTTTACTGAGGCGGATTTGCGGTCCTGTGATTTTCGAGACGTTGTGTTCGAGGACTGTTTGCTGCGTGACGCAAACCTTTCGGATTGTCGTTTTGAACATGCGGATTTGCGCGGTGCAGATCTGGGTGGCATTACGTTGACGGACGCCAAGAGGTTTAAAGATGCGGTGATTTCCAAACATCAGGCGGGTGATCTTTTGGGCCAGCTGGGCCTGATGGTGCGCTGATATGATGACGGATTTTTGATGCAGATACATGAACGGAATAGGCCCAAAAATGGCACAGCCTGAAACTGAATTGCGGGTCGATTTTGTTGGTGGTTCTGTCGGGCATCGTTTGCGATTTGGTGGTGGACGCGGTCAGGATTTGGCCAAGGCGATGGGCCTGCGTGCGGGTAAAACGCCCACTGTGATTGATGCCACTGCGGGTTTGGGACGTGACTCGTTTCTTTTGGCCTCGCTGGGTGCACAGGTCACGATGATTGAGCGCTCTCCTAAGATGTATGCTTTGTTGCAAGACGGCATTGAGCGCGCGGCAAGTGAAGGTGGTGACGTTGCTGAAATCATCAACCGGATGACCCTGTTGCACGGCGACGCCAAGGACCTGCTACCCATCTTGGACGGTGAGGCGATATTGATTGACCCGATGCATCCCCCCCGCAACAAGTCAGCACTTGTGAAACGTGAGTTGCGTCAGGTGCGTGAGATTGTGGGCACAGATAATGATGCGGCTGATCTGGTGCGTGTAGCGTTGGATGCGGCTAAGCAAAGGGTAGTTTTGAAATGGCCAGCAAAGGCCGATCCGATCAATGGCATGCGGGCCTGTTCGCATCAGATATTGGGTAAGTCCACGCGGTATGATGTTTTCATGATTGGGTAGTGGGCAAGGAAAAACCCCCGTCGATTGCTCTACGGGGGCTTAGTTGTCTCAAACGTTAAGGTGAATTAATTCAACCTTCCCGCTCTAGCTTCTTACGCGCCAATTTACGGGCGCGGCGGATCGCTTCAGCTTTATTACGCGCTTTTTTCTCTGACGGTTTCTCGAAATGTTGCTTAAGCTTCATTTCACGAAAAACGCCTTCACGCTGTAGCTTTTTCTTCAGGGCACGAAGCGCCTGATCGACATTGTTGTCACGAACACTAACCTGCATGTGGTTTTCACCACCTTTCTAGATAAGAGTTGCAAGGATTTGCAGGAATTTGTCGCATAGCAAAGAAGCTTCATTTTGTCTAGTGTGAGTGCAAGCAATGCGGAGAGTGCCATGACTGCTTCATATTTACAGATAAAAGACCGACTATTGGACGCTGCGGCGGGACACGTGCCATTTGACGGCTGGTCCGAAGCAACGTTTCAGGCGGCTGTACGTGATACTGGCATTGATTCGACGATGGCAGCAGCTGTTTGCCCACGTGGCGCGGTGGGTTTGGCGATTGCTTACCATCAGCGAGGTGATGCGCTGATGTTGGAACGCCTCAAGGCTGCAGACCTAAGTGAGATGCGGTTTCGTGACCGTATTGCAGCGGCTGTTCGGTTTCGTCTTGAAGCAGTTGAAGACAAAGAAGCCGTGCGCCGTGGTACGACGCTGTTTGCATTGCCCACCCATGCAGGTGATGGGGCCAAGCTGATTTGGGGTACGGTTGACGCGATCTGGGCTGTCTTGGGCGACACGTCTGAGGATGTGAATTGGTACACCAAACGCGCAACCCTTGGCGCGGTTTACAGCGCGACGGTCTTGTATTGGTTGGGTGACAATGAGCCTGACAATGCGGCCACGTGGGAATTTTTGGATCGTCGCATCGATAACGTGATGCAGATCGAAAAGCTAAAAGCCCAAGTTAAGGACAGTCCAACGTTGTCCAAGCTGATGGTAGGGCCAAATTGGTTACTGGGTCAGATCAAAGCGCCACAAAAAATGCCAGAGGTGAATTTGCCCGGCAGTTGGACGACGCCACGTTGCTAGCATTGCGCGTCGGCGTTTGATCGGTGATTGTGGGTTCAAATCAAAAGGACTTTGAACATGACAGATATGATGCGCGCTGTTGAAATTACAAAAGCTGGTGGACCAGAGGTGCTGCAACTGACGCAGCGCCCTGTACCTGTGGCGGCGCATGGTCAGGTTGTTCTAAAGGTTGCTTATGCGGGGGTGAACCGTCCAGATGCGTTGCAGCGTGCGGGGTTATACGCTCCGCCGGCAACGGCAAGCGATCTGCCAGGATTGGAAGCTTCGGGTACGGTCGTCGCGATAGGTGACAGTGTTGCGGGGCTTAGCGTTGGCGATCAGGTTTGCGCGTTGTTGCCTGGTGGCGGTTACGCGGAATACGTCGCGACCCCAGCAGCGCATTGTTTACCGGTGCCCAAGAGGTTGTCCCTGAAAGAGGCGGCGTGTTTGCCCGAAACCTTTTTTACCGTTTGGTCGAATGTGTTCACCCGTGGTGGGTTAAAAGCGGGCGAGCGGTTCCTGATCCACGGTGGGTCTAGCGGGATTGGTACAACGGCGATCCAAATCGCCAATGCGTTCGGCGCTAGGGTTTTTGTGACCGCAGGGTCGGATGACAAATGCGCGGCTTGTGTCGCGCTGGGGGCCGAGAAAGCGATCAACTACAAAGATGAAGATTTTGTCGAAGTGATGAAGGGCGAGGGGGGCGCTGACCTGATCCTGGATATGGTTGGGGGTGATTACATCCCGCGCAATCTCAAAACGCTGGCCAATGACGGACGCCTTGTGCAAATCGCGTTCTTGCAGGGGGCGGTAACGGAGTTGAATTTTGCGTTGATGATGATGAAACGTCTGACGATCACTGGCAGTACATTACGTCCGCAAAGCGATTTGGCAAAGGCGCGGATTGCGCAAGATCTGTGCGAACAAGTTTGGCCTTTGATCGAAGTTGGCAAAGTTGCGCCAGTGATGGATAGTATGTTTGAATTGGCCGATGCGAGGAGCGCACACACCCGTATGGAAACCAGCGGGCACATTGGAAAGATCGTATTGACGGTTGCGGGTGAATGACTGTTCGACGACTAGGAAGCTGATATCAATTGGCACCGCTACTCAGAGAATGAAGGCCTCAAAGGCTGCAAACCAAGGCACGTACAAAATTATTCCTTGTTGGACGGGCTGTTCGTTTTAATTGATGTTCCAACCTTGCCTTCACCTATCAATAAACATGTGCAAAGGAGTTAACCTTGGCACTTGAAATGGCGAGGTGGATAGCAAAGCAATTGTGCGACGCTAACAATACCGTTTTATGCAAAACATCGCAAATGATCCCAATATCCACCTTATATTCGCCGTTTTATTTTCGTTGAGTGGCTCCATCAAACAGAGTGTGTTCTATAATAAAAATTGTATTCACTGTCGTTCTTGCAATGGTTCTTGGCTCAAGCGCGGTAGCATATGACCATATAAAACAGTCAGCTCAAAGCTGCGACCTCGTGCTTGAGTAGCATGAATACGTGCCGAACATATAGTTGCGCGCCATCAACCTGATGGAGCCTCAGCCCCAAAAGCGCATCTCACCTTTGCCGCAAATTGCAAAGGCTATGACGACAACATCTATGCGTACGATGGGTGGTCATTCAAAGACAACCAAAGAAAAAATTGCTGATTTCACAAAAGGTGAGCGGCAATTGCAAGCCTTGGTCGAACGGTCGCGAATTGCATCAAAGGAAAGTTAGTGGGTGCGTATTCGCCAGAAGATTATGGGTGATCATAGCGACCCTCGAAACGATAGATTAGCAAGCATCCCACAGCGTAATTTTCCAAAGCCACCGGTTGGCATTGATCCATCCGCGCTGGAAGGCATGAGTGCAGTAGAGCTGTATGCAAACTGCCGGAATCGATATGTCAGTTTACACTCTGGATTAAGGGCGGATGTTTTCGCCCTGTTTGTTCCAGTTCACCCTAAGACCTTTGGCCAGTTCGCTGTCGCGCTGGTGATGTTGCCAGGGATGTCTTTTTCCCAACGGCGTTGAATGCGGGGCGAGTAGTTTAGGTAAAGTTTGTCGTCTACGATTGTCCACGCATCTGGCGTTGTGGACGCGGTGTAACCTTTTGCCACGGCCCATGAACAATACCTGCCAAACCGTGGGGCGTATGCTTCGGGATTGGCTACGAACGCATCTTTGTTTGCAGCGGAGGCAAAGCGCCATGTCGCACCCATCCAGTCGTGCGTGATTGCAGGGTCACCATCGGTGAAAATGCGACAGGGTCTGTCCCATCGATCGCGATGCCATCCTCGGTATAGAAAGTCAGTGTTTTTTGCGCAAAGCCTGTGTTGAAGGTCAATGCAAGATCAGGCAGGCTTGCAACAAAGGATAGAAGGGTGCGCGGTTCAATGTCATGGGTCGTCTCCTATAGCGTCTGGTTGAGAAGAACATAGGTGAGAAAATGCCCCCGCTATGCCACTCACTGTGTTGTTCAGCGCTGACACAATCGCCCGACGGGGCAAAAAAAGGCGCGCGTCAGTTGCCTGACACGCGCCTTTTGAAATTGCTATAAGATCGCAGTTACGGCTGTCCAGTGCCGTCGCCTGCTGGAAGGTCAAAGAAGCTGTCGGCGTCACCGAAGTTCTTGTTCGCATCTTCATCTTCTTCCACTGGGGCATCGCCCAATGTGAATGTTTCAAGACCTTCAATCGCTGTTGGTATCTTAGCCTCGCCGCCAAGGGACTGCTCTGTTGATACTAATTTGCGGCGCTCGTCATCATTCATGACTTCGCCGCTTGCGGCTTTCTTAGCAGCAGCTTTTTGAACAGCCTCATCCAGCTCGGATTGCTTACACAGACCCAAAGCAACCGGATCGATTGGTTGGATGTTTGAGATGTTCCAGTGTGTGCGCTCACGAATCGCTTGGATCGTTGGCTTCGTTGTACCGACCAATTTGGAAACTTGACCGTCTGTCAGCTCTGGGTGAAACTTGACCAACCAATAGATGGACGCTGGGCGATCCTGACGTTTGGACAATGGCGTGTAGCGTGGACCACGGCGTTTTTCTTCGCCTTCGGCTGCAGCGTTAAACTTCAGCTTGATACGGTGCATGATGTCGCCTTGGGCTGCATCAATTTCCTCTTGGGTCAGCTGATTGTTCGAAATCGGATCAAAGCCTTTTACGCCTGCTGCTACATCGCCATCTGCAATGCCCTGAACTTCAAGTTCGTGCATCTCTACAAAGTCGGCAATCTGCTTGAAGCTGATTGTTGTGTTGTCCACCAGCCAAACGGCTGTGGCTTTCGCCATAATTGGTTTTGCCATTGTCTACGCTCCTTACGCATATCTCTTTTCCCCACGTCTTCTTATATGCCTTAAATAGGCGACCTTGGGGGCCAAGGTAGGTTACCATTGTGGGGAACTTGAGACGTTTATAGTCCCGACACACGAATAAGGAAAGACCATTATGCGCTGGCTACTGATCTTGCCAATGGCCACCCTCCCTGCTTTGGCGCAAAACGACAAAGGGGTGAGTTCGATTATTACGTCATGGCTCTACAATGGTCACCAAACTAGTGCGAAATCGAGGGTGATTTTAAGAACTTAGAGCAGTGTGACCCGCGCCATGATCACGGATAGATTCTGCACGGTCTTTGGCCGAAATATCACAATGGCTCTCCGTCCTACTGCTCCTCACCTGAACGCGCCCCATCGCGCAGCCAACCCCGCGCTTGAGAAAGACGGGATTAACATCATCTCCAAACAAGGCCACATCCAAGAGGCGCAGATTTGCTTAAGCCGTGATTTGAAGCCCGTTAGCTGCGGGCAAGTCGTAGTGCACGATTGCCGGATGAAAGATGCGGTGTTCACGCCATTGCGGTGAAGGGAGCCCTCTCCACTGAAGGGGATTGGGCATTAGGCAGTGGCTAGGCAGCTGCCTTTGTAAAACACAGTCTCTACATAAGAACTTTGGATGGGTTAGCTTTGACGAAGAAGGCGGATTTTCTGAATTTTTATACCCCAAGAGAGAAATATTTTGAAGTAGGTATTCGCTGCTTGCCAGAAATCAGGATTAGGCGTTTGATTGGTTCATGACTGAATTTGGATAATCAATTAGGGGATAAAATGGAATTTTAGTGAGACTTGCTAAGCATACTGATGGGTTAGCAGCGCTTAACTAATTGCGTAGGTCTATCTCAGAGCTTTGAGTGAAAGATCATTGCGGCGACGCTCAGTAAATTGCTGACTGGCCGGTAAACAAAACAATTTCCAGTTGGGACAGGTGGTTTGATTGCTGAGACGTTTCATTATTCGTTGTGCAGACGGTCACCGAAATTATTGCCCTTGGAATGATCGATCATCAGGGTGAGATTTTACTCAATTATGTGCACCCAACCCATCGTTTCTTGGGGGCAAGTAAACCAATTTTGAAGTCCTTGGAAAACGAAGCCACCAAAGCCGGATTGGAACGATTCTTTCTAGAGAGCACAAAGGCTGCAAAGCAGTTTTAGGAAAAGTGCGGCTACAGTTCTGTTGCGCCTTCCAGCTTAGGATATGAAAAAGCTTTGTAATCTCGATTACAGGCCTATTTGGTAAAACTGTTCAGCTTAAATCGCTTTACGCGCCTTCAGCGCTGCGCTGATCGTGCCGTCATCCAGATAATCCAACTCACCCCCGATTGGCACGCCTTGTGCCAATGATGTGAGTGTCACCCGTCCTTCAAGCTGGTCTGCGATATAGTGGGCAGTGGTTTGTCCGTCGATCGTGGCGTTCAGCGCCAAGATCACTTCGGTCACTTCTTCTGTCTCAACCCGATCTAATAGGCGGGGGATGCGCAACTCTTGGGGCCCAACGGCGTCCAGTGCAGAGAGGGTTCCGCCCAAAACATGGTAGCGCCCTTTGAACACGTTGGAACGTTCCATTGCCCATAGATCAGCCACGCTTTCGACAACGCAGATTTCGCCGTTGGCCCGTTCATTAGAGGTGCATAGATCGCACACATCTGTGGTGCCCACGTTGCCGCAGTTCAGACACTCGCGTGCCGTTTCAGCCACAACCTGCATTATGTCTGCAAGGGGCGTTAGCAGCAAAGCCCGCTTGCGGATCAGGTGCAACACTGCTCGCCGTGCAGAACGCGGGCCAAGACCCGGCATTTTTGCCATTAGATCGATTAGCGCATCAATGTCTTTGGTTGAGGACATGTGTTAAACTAAAATGGCAGTTTCATGCCAGCAGGCAGACCTAACCCTTCGGTCAGTTTTGACATTTCTTCTTCAGATTTCGCTGCTGCCTTGGCTTGGGCGTCTTTGATTGCGGCGAGTATCAGGTCTTCTACCACTTCTTTTTCGTCTGGATTGAAGATGGACGGGTCAATGTTCAAAGCCGTCAGGTTTCCTTTGGCTGTTGCTGTGGCTTTAACCAAGCCGGCACCAGATTCACCAATAACCATGACGGAGTGCAGGTCTTGCTGGATCTGCTCCATTTGAGATTGCATCTCTTTGGCTTTTTTCATCATGCCGGCCATATCGCCAAGCCCGCCAAGTCCTTTAAGCATCGGTGTCTCCTCTTTTCGCATTTGTGTGTTGAACGATACGTTGGATTGTCAGACGTCACAAGACGGCTTGTAGCTTAGTCTTTTGCTTGGCAATATTTCCTGATTAAATTAATAAGAAATTATAGGTGTTCAAAATAATACCACCAAAAATCACGGGTTGCGCTCGGGTAGCTCTTGCAATTTTCACAGCCCCCCCACGGCGGCTTCTGCACAGGAGATTCCTGTGCCTGATTTGGTCCCTGCGTTTAAGTCCTTTGGCCACGTTTTATATGTCCGTCATGCAATGATAGAAACGGATTATGCCGATCAAGTTGCCTCGAAACTGGGTGATTGTGCGACCCAGCGTGTCCTTAGCGAAGACGGATGGGCGGAGGCAAAGAAAATCGGAAAAGCGATTGAGGCGCAGGGTATAGAAATCAGTGACGTTGTCTCAAGTGAATATTGCCGTGCATGGCAAACTGCGGATCTCGCTTTTGGACATTACCGCATGGGCGAAGGTTTGAATTTTGTACCAACGGCAGATTACGCGGTAAGCGACATATCTGACATAAAGTGGAACGTTACGCCATTTTTAGGTGAACGTGTCGTCGAGGGGATCCGCATCGTTGTTGGTCATGATGAACTATTCGAAGCAGCTGCGGGCATTTACCCAGAGCCTCAGGGTGCCGCCTGTATGTTTCGCCGGGATGGAAACGGTAGATTTACAGTTTTGAACCGGATGAAATCAAACGAATGGCCAGCTTGGTAAACGTTGGATTTGTTTGCATAGAAACGATTGACTTGATCCCAGGTCAATCGTCCTCAAACGGATCCCATTCATCCTCGACTTCTGGCAATGCATCCTGAACCGCCTCTGCAGCGATCTGTTCTGGGGTGCGGATCGATTTGATTTTAGCCTTTGGAAACTGGGCTAGAACGGCCTGAACCAGGGGGTGATTGGCGGCTTTGGCTTGCAGCGCATTGTCTGCAGCGTCGCGCATCTCGGCGATTGTTTCTGCACCCCCTTCGTTCACAACGATAACAGCCCAGCGGTTGCCAGTCAGTTGTTGCAGTTTTGCGCCCAAACGTTGTGCCATGTCATGCGGTGCGCGGTCAGTTGGCACAAATTCGATACGCCCTGGTTGGTATGCTGCCAGCTGTAACGTGGTCTCCAGGTCGACCAGCAATTTCACATCTCGGCTGCTTCGGATCAACTCGATGACGTGTTCGAATGTTGGATAACGTGCGAGTGAATGATCCGCATTTACGGCCAAAGCCATCGTAGCCCCGCCACTGCTGCCCCCGGACATGGCAGGCTTGGATGT
>JABGTH010000229.1 GCA_018647275.1 Paracoccaceae bacterium | reverse complement strand
TATTGTGTGGACCGCGCATATTAGATTTTCCACCCGGAATGCAGTGCTGCAATTCCCATAGTCATATTGCGGTACTTCGCATTTGCGAAACCAGCGACGCGCAACATTTCCAGAAATGTTTCTTGATCTGGAAAGTTACGAATTGATTCGACTAGGTATTGATAACTTTCACTATCGTTGGCGATCATTTTACCCATCCTGGGGATCACATTGAATGAATACAGATCATATGCTTTTTGCATTGCTGCATTCGGCAGTTGGCTGAATTCTAAAACCATCAAACGACCACCCGGACGCAGCACTCGATACGCTTCGTTCAGCGCCTCCTGTGGGCGGGTCACGTTACGAATGCCAAAGCTAATTGTATAAACATCGAAACTGTTGTCCTCGAACGGCAATGCCATCGCATCGCCCACAACCCAATCAAGGTTGTCTTGCATGCTTTCGGCCTCGGCCCGTTTGCGTCCCTCGATCAACATAGGCTCTGTCAGATCAAGAACTGTTGCATGACCGCTTCCAGCACGTTTAAGGAATTTGAACGACACATCACCGGTACCACCAGCAACATCCAAAAGCTTTTGACCACTGCGCGGGGCCAACCAATCCATCATCGCATTTTTCCAAATACGGTGGATGCCCATGCTCATGACGTCGTTCATAATGTCATAATTACTAGCGACAGAGTTGAACACACCCTGTACTCGACCAGCTTTTTCGCCTTCAGGTACGGTTTCAAAGCCGAAATGGGTGGTATTTGCGCTATCTTGAGTCATAGATCTTGTCGTCCTTACAATCTGCCCTTGTTATAAGGGGCTGGGGGCCACGCACAATACACCCCTTTGTCACAGGTATCGTCCTGCGCCCGTTAATAAAAGTGAGCATCCAATGCCCGAACTTCCAGAAGTTGAGACAGTCCGTCGCGGTTTAAAGCCAGCTATGGAGGGGCAGGTTATTGTTAAGGCAGATGTAAACCGCCCTGATCTGCGGTGGCTCTTCCCTGAGAATATGTCTGAGCGCCTGACTGGTAAGACCGTTTTGAGGCTACGCAGACGTTCGAAATATGTGCTGGCAGACTTGAGCAATGGTGAAACATTACTAATCCACTTGGGCATGTCCGGCCGTATGCTGATTTCTGGTGATCCATTGGGGCAATTTGTGCACGAACACCCAGCACCCGAAAAACACGATCACGTGGTTTTTCACATGAGTAACGGGTCACGCGTGACTTTTAACGATCCACGTCGCTTCGGCGCGATGGATTTATTGGACACTGCAACCGCTGAAAAACACAAATTGCTGGCAGCGCTGGGCCCTGAACCCCTTGGGAACGATTTTAACGACTCAGTCTTAATCACAGCCTTCAAAAACAAGAAATCACCGGTCAAATCTGCACTCCTGGATCAGGGAATCGTCTGCGGCTTAGGCAACATATACGTCTGTGAAGCCCTTTTTCGCGCAGGCATCTCGCCCGCACGACTTGCCAAAGACCTAACAAAACCTCGGGTCAGATCGCTGGTTCCAATTATCCGTGATGTCTTATCTGAAGCGATTGAAGCAGGCGGTTCCTCCCTGAAAGATTTCCGCCAAGCGGATGGAGAGCTTGGATATTTTCAACATTCTTTTGACGTTTATGGGCGCGAAGGCGAACCATGTCGCGCAGCAGGTTGCACAAATGCAATTGAACGGATTGTTCAGTCAGGCAGATCATCGTTCCATTGCCCCACTTGCCAAACTTAGCTTGAAACGAACTTCAGCCGTGGTACTAAATCAGTTATGACTGGCAAAACGAAAGAAACTAAATGGCATATGAAACCATCATTGTTGATGTTGAGAACCACGTCGCACTTATCACGCTAAACCGCCCGGATGCGTTGAATGCTTTGAACGCGCAGTTGTTGGGAGAATTGGCCGATGCGATGACCGCCTGCCAAGCTAACGACAAGGTGCGTTGCATTGTACTGACAGGCTCCGAAAAGGCATTTGCTGCTGGTGCCGACATCGCGATGATGCGCGCAATGACATTTGTCGAAGCGTTTACCACGGACCTATTTACTCCAGAGACCGATCAAATTTTGCGTGTACGCAAGCCAATTATCGCAGCCGTATCAGGATATGCATTGGGCGGTGGTGCTGAATTGGCAATGATGTGCGATTTCATTATCTGCTCTGAGACTGCCAAATTCGGGCAGCCCGAAATCAACCTCGGTGTCATGGCTGGTATTGGCGGCACACAACGTTTGACTCGTTTTGTTGGCAAATCCAAAGCAATGGATATGAATCTAACCGGGCGCTTCATGGATGCGGACGAAGCAGAGCGTAGCGGCTTAGTTAGCCGTGTTGTTCCAGTTAAGCGTTTGATCGAAGAAGCGCTGGGCGCGGCACAAAAGATCTCTGAAAAATCGATTCTTTCGACTATGGCTGTTAAGGAGTCTGTAAATCGCTCTTATGAGGTTTCCTTAAACGAGGGGCTGTTGTTTGAACGCCGCGTTTTCCACGCACTTTTCGCGACCGAGGATCAATCTGAAGGCATGTCAGCATTCCTAGAAAAACGCGAAGCACAGTTCCGCGACAAGTAAAGCCAATCATTGATTGACTCATAGCCACTTCGGGCCTAAATACGCGACTTCACCGCAGCTTTTAGCTGTATAAAACTACCGCACCGAACATGAAACGGGACGAGATAATATGGCAAATACGCCTCAAGCCAAGAAACGCGCACGTCAAAACGAACGTCGTGCTGCTATAAACAAAGCGCGTCGCTCGCGTATCAAAACATTCCTGCGTGCTGTCGAAGAAGCCATCGAATCTGGCGACAAAGAAGCATCAACCGCAGCGCTTCGTGCAGCACAGCCTGAGCTGATGCGCGGTGTGACCAAAGGTATTTTCCACAAGAACACAGTGTCGCGCAAAATTTCGCGCCTGTCTGCACGTGTTAAAGCAATCGCTTAAACCGCTCAGAACTATTGTGAAAAAGGCATCGCTTTCGGCGGTGCCTTTTTTCATTTCTAGTGCCCAAAAAACGGTCCGTTAGATTCTTTTTCTGGAATCACTGAGTCAACAATTAAGTTCTATTGCCGCACCACTCTCGAACCTGTTACCACTGTCTCAAGCGATTCACTTCGCCCACTGGGGGACAGTTCAAACCCAACAGTTTCTGGAACGAAACCGTTGGGCTGAAAGTTGAAAAAACGCCATGCGTTGATTCTATTTCTGCTTAGCGTTGCTGAGGCAATGTGAGCCTGTCTGATATATTGGTCTACGGGACGGGATGAAATTTAGTTATATATCACTGCCGTGATTTGACTATGTACAGACCCAATCTGTCAAAAACCAAACGAGAAGATCTGTTTTCTATTGGGAACAGAAACAATTCTCTCACCCATTGGCCAAGTGAATTGTAAAAATGCTGAATGCGCAAAGTCGTACGTTTAGTAGAAATACAAGAATGAATGGTGCGCGGAATATGACACAACAAGAATGGGAACAACTGAACCAACAGTTGCTCAAAACAATCGGTCAGAACAACTTCAAGACATGGATCGAACCTCTTAGGTTTCGTGACTTGCAAGATGGTATTGCAACCTTCCACGTCCCAACCAATTTCCTTGGAAACTACGTAAGCCAAAATTTTTCTGACGCGATACTGCACGAGTTGCGTACAATTGACCCATCTGTTTGCCGCCTAAGCTTTGCCGTCCCAACACGCACTTCAACACCACGCTCAAGTGCTCCAATCGCGACTGCATCAGTTGCGAAGGTTTCAGCTCCTCGCCCAACTTTAAACACTGCACCACTTGATAAGCGTTTTACGTTCGACAGCTTTGTGGTTGGTAAACCAAACGAATTGGCCCACGCAGCTGCAAAACGCGTTGCTGAGGGTGGTCCAGTTACGTTCAATCCCTTATTCCTTTATGGTGGCGTTGGACTTGGCAAAACACACCTGATGCATGCGATCGCTTGGGAGTTGCAAACCAGCCACCCAAACCTAAACGTTTTGTATCTTTCAGCCGAACAATTCATGTACCGCTTTGTACAAGCCTTGCGTGATCGCAAGATGATGGATTTTAAAGAAATCTTTCGTTCCGTTGATGTTCTGATGGTAGACGACGTTCAATTCATTGCGGGAAAAGATAGCACACAAGAAGAGTTCTTCCACACCTTCAACGCACTTGTTGATCAAAACAAACAGATCATCATTTCAGCTGACCGTGCACCGGGCGAGATCAAGGATCTTGAAGATCGTGTTAAATCACGTCTACAATGTGGGTTGGTAGTCGATCTGCACCCAACAGACTACGAACTGCGTCTTGGCATCATGCAAAGCAAGGTAGAGATGCAACAAGCCAACTATCCGGGCCTGAAAGTGGAAGATGGCGTACTTGAGTTTCTTGCGCACCGCATTTCAACCAACGTTCGTGTTCTTGAAGGCGCGTTGACCCGCCTGTTTGCATTCGCATCGCTTGTTGGCCGCGAAATCAACATGGAACTAACCCAAGATTGCCTGGCCGATGTTCTGCGCGCATCTGAGCGTAAGATCACCGTCGAAGAAATTCAGCGCAAAGTGTCCGATCACTTCAATATTCGCCTCAGCGATATGATTGGCCCAAAACGTTTGCGCAGCTATGCACGCCCACGTCAGGTTGCAATGTATCTTTGTAAGAAGATGACCAGCCGGTCATTGCCAGAAATTGGACGTCGTTTTGGTGGCCGTGATCACACAACAGTCATGCACGGTGTTCGCCGTATTGAAGAGCTAAAAGTTCAAGATGGACAGATGGCTGAAGACCTGGAATTACTGCGCCGTTCACTCGAAGCTTGATCTAAATGCTCCACTTATGTGGCAGCTTCACTTGACGGCCCAGCTAATCCGCCTCAAAACCAATTAAACGCTTGAGAATATGACGGGACAGGGTATTTTGACTGTCCCGACAGTTGGGATTGGAGAAGCCACATGAAAATCAGTATCGAACGCAGTGATCTGCTAAAAGCAGTGGCTCAAGCGCAGTCGGTTGTTGAACGCCGTAACACCATTCCAATCCTTGCGAACGTCTTAATTGAAGCCGAAGGATCAGATGTATCCTTCCGTGCAACCGACCTTGATATCGAAGCTGTCGATAAAGCGCCCGCACAAGTTGAGCGCGCGGGCGCGACAACTGTGTCCGCAACGACACTGCACGAAATTGTACGAAAACTGCCAGACGGCGCATTGGTCACTTTGACAGCCGACAGCGCAGCCGGTCGCGTGACCGTTGAAGCGGGTCGCTCAAATTTCTCACTGGCAACTTTGCCACGCGAAGATTTTCCAGTCATGGCCTCTTCGGAATATGCTTCAAACTTTAGCGTTCCCGCGCCTGTTCTGCGCCGCTTGTTTGATAAATCAAAATTCGCAATCTCAACGGAAGAAACCCGTTACTATTTGAACGGCGTTTACATGCACATTTCTGAGTCAGATGGCGGAAAAGTACTTCGCTGTGTGGCAACAGATGGACACCGTCTTGCCCGTATCGATGCGGACCTACCTGAAGGCGCTTCAGATATGCCGGGCGTCATTGTTCCGCGCAAAACAGTTGGTGAAATGCGCAAGCTTCTTGACGACGACGATCTGATGATTGCCGTTTCTGTTTCAGAGACAAAAATTCGCTTTGCAACGCCAAACATCACGCTGACATCTAAAGTCATCGACGGAACGTTCCCTGACTACACACGCGTCATCCCACAAGGGAATACACGTAAGTTGGAAGTAGACGCTGCTGATTTTGCAAAAGCCGTTGACCGCGTTGCGACTGTTTCATCGGAGCGCTCACGGGCTGTTAAATTGCAGCTGGAAGAAGATCGTTTGATCCTTTCAGTCAACGCACCGGACAGTGGTGCCGCTGAAGAAGAACTGGCCGTTGCTTATAGCGACGAGCCCTTGGAAATTGGATTTAACGCTAAATATTTGCTTGAAATCGCAAACCAAGTTGATCGCGAGAATGCTGTCTTCATGTTCAACTCAGCAGGCGACCCGACTTTGATGCGCGAAGGCAATGACCTGTCCGCAGTTTATGTCGTCATGCCGATGCGTGTCTAAGCCTACAAAACCAGTTTTAGTACTATTGAAGCAAGAAAGGTCATGGAAATGTCGCTGTACCTTTCTTCCCTAATTGTTTCGCATTTTCGATCCCACAAGATCGCCCGCATTTCTGTCGATAAACGCCCCGTTGCGTTATTCGGCCCAAATGGCGCTGGCAAAACCAACATTCTAGAAGCTGTTTCGCTGTTTTCCCCGGGTCGCGGCTTTCGTCGCGCCAGCGCTGAAGACATGGCACGGCGTCCCGAAGCGTTAGGATGGAAAATAAGTGGAGTACTGCACGCACCCACGCAAACGCACGAAATCGATATTTGGTCTGAAGCGGGGGCAGCCCGACAACTGCGTATAGACGAAAAAACCGCCCCTCAAATTGGATTGGGCCGCGTTGCGCGTGTTCTTTGGCTGATCCCCTCCATGGACCGCCTATGGATCGAGGGCGCAGAGGGACGCAGGCGTTTTTTGGATCGCATGACCCTTAGCTTTGAGCCGCGACACGCCGAACTGTCCCTGACCTATGAAAAGGCGATGCGAGAACGCAATCGTTTGCTAAAAGACATGGTACGCGACCCTCATTGGTACACGGCACTTGAAGCAACGATGGCTGAAGCGGGCGTGGCGATCCACAATAATCGATTGTCAGCTTTAACCCAAATCGAAGCAGCTCAAACAGATGCTGTCACTGCTTTCCCAAACGCTTTCCTTGAACTGACTTATTCCGACGGTCCTTTACCCACGTCAGTCGATGAACTCTGCACTGCGTTAGCCGAAAATCGTCCTCGCGATTTGTCGGCTGGTCGTACATTGATTGGACCACATCGCGCAGACTTAATTGGGACCTTCAAGGCCAAGGGCGTACCTGCACGCGACTGCTCGACAGGAGAACAAAAAGCGTTGCTTGTCTCGCTGATCCTCGCCAATGCCCGCGCCTTGGAACATGATTTTGGTGCGCCCCCACTTTTGTTGCTTGATGAGGTCGCTGCCCACTTAGACGCAGATCGTCGTGCCGCTTTATACGACGAAATTTCAGCTCTTGGAGCCCAAGCATGGATGACGGGTACGGACACAGAACTGTTTGACAGCCTAGGTGATCGCGCCCAATACCTTGAAGTCACCGAAGATGCAGGAATTTCCATAGTTAAGGCCATGCAATGACACTCGATCCAAATGACCTGCTTCTTTACGCTGGTGCGCTGCTCATCCTTTTTCTAACCCCTGGGCCTGTCTTGGTCGCATTGACTGCGCGCGGGCTTTCTGGCGGCTTTCACGCGGCTTGGCCCTTGGCCCTAGGTGTTGCAGTTGGGGATATTGTTTGGCCATTGATCGCCATTCTTGGAATTTCTTGGATCTTATTGGTCTTCGATACCTTCATGATAGTACTTCGGTGGGTCGCCTGTGGAGTTTTTATTGCCATGGGTTGGGCGCTTATCCAACACGCGGGACAAGCGATTTCAAACGACAGCAGATTGACACGCCCGGGAATGTGGGCCGGTTTTCTTGCAGGAATCGCCGCAATTCTTGGCAACCCTAAAGCTGTAATATTTTACATGGGTGTGCTACCAGGGTTCTTTGATTTGCGCACAGTCACTACGATCGACATAACCATCATCCTAGCAATATCCGTAGCCGTTCCACTTGTTGGGAACCTTGTTTTGGCAGGATCTGTGGGGCAAATTGGTGGCCTTTTATCCTCTCCGACACTTCTGAAAAGGTTCAATATAGGATCGGGCGTATTGCTCATTCTTGTTGGGCTGGTCATTGCCGTCTTCTGACACAAAATGTTGTGCCTGACGCGTGACAATCTTCTTAAAAAACCATATGATGTAACCAAATAATAAAGGTGCAATGGCATGGCTGACAACGAGCAAATCCCCGAAGAGTATGGCGCAGATTCCATTAAGGTTCTCAGAGGGTTAGAAGCTGTTAGAAAGCGCCCAGGGATGTACATCGGTGATACCGATGACGGCTCTGGTCTGCACCACATGGTTTACGAAGTTGTGGACAACGGCATCGATGAAGCCCTTGCAGGGCATGCAGACGCTGTAACCGTGACCATTAACGCCGATTCATCCGTTTCAGTCAGCGACAACGGGCGCGGAATTCCAGTGGGAATCCACGAAGAAGAAGGTGTTTCAGCGGCCGAAGTTATCATGACGCAGCTTCACGCCGGTGGTAAGTTCGATAGTAACTCTTATAAAGTTTCAGGTGGTCTGCACGGTGTCGGTGTTTCAGTTGTGAACGCACTGTCTGTTGAACTGGACCTGCGCATTTGGCGTGATGGAAAAGAGCATGTAGCACGCTTTGCCCACGGCGAGACAGTCGAGCACCTCAAAGTGGTCGAAGAATGTGGTGATCGCACAGGGACAGAAGTACGTTTCTTGGCTTCTACTGAAACCTTTTCGAACCTCGAATATTCTTTTGAAACGCTAGAAAAACGTCTTCGTGAATTGGCATTCTTGAACTCAGGCGTTCGGATCATTTTGCGCGACGATCGGCCCGTTGAGCCATTGCACAGCGAATTGTATTATGACGGTGGCGTTAAAGAATTTGTTAAGTATCTAGACCGTTCAAAAACCACTGTGATGCCAGAGCCGATCTATATCATCGGAGAGCGCGACGACATCGTCGTTGAGGTCGCAATGTGGTGGAATGATAGCTACCATGAGAACGTTCTGCCCTTCACAAACAACATTCCGCAACGCGATGGCGGCACGCACATGGCGGGCTTCCGTGGAGCACTGACACGGACCATCAATAACTACGCTCAGTCTACAGGAATCGCGAAGAAGGAAAAAGTTACCTTCACTGGTGATGATGCGCGTGAAGGTCTGACTTGTGTTCTTTCGGTAAAAGTTCCCGACCCTAAGTTTAGTTCCCAAACCAAAGACAAGCTGGTCAGCTCTGAAGTGCGTCCAGCCGTTGAGGGGATGGTGAACGAAAAATTGGCCGAATGGTTTGAAGAGAACCCGACTGAAGCGAAAATTATTGTTGGTAAAATCATTGAGGCAGCATTGGCCCGGGAAGCTGCACGTAAAGCCCGAGATCTTACACGCCGCAAGAATCCGATGGACATGAACTTCCTCAGCTCGAAGCTGAAGGATTGCTCCGATAAAGATCCCGTCAACACTGAAATCTTCCTTGTGGAGGGTGACAGCGCCGGTGGTTCTGCACAGACTGGACGTGACCGTAAGACACAGGCCATCTTGCCACTCAAAGGTAAAATTCTGAACGTTGAGCGCGCGCGCTTTGATCGCATGCTGGGATCACAAGAAATCGGCAATATGGTCATGGCCTTGGGTACCGGCATTGGCCGTGAGGAATTCAACCTCGCAAAACTACGTTACCACAAGATCGTCATCATGACTGATGCTGACGTCGATGGTGCACACATCCGCACGCTACTTTTGACTTTCTTCTTCCGTCAAATGCCGGAGCTGATCGAAAATGGTCACCTCTATATCGCACAACCACCGCTGTACAAAGTTTCGCGTGGTCGTTCAGAGGTTTACCTGAAAGATCAAGCAGAGATGGACGACTATTTGGTCCAGCAAGGTATCGAGGGTGCGGTTCTACGCCAAGGCAACGGTGAAGAAATCTCTGGCCAGGATCTTGTTCGTATCGTCGACGAAGCACGCCAATTGCGCCGCGTTTTTCAGGCCTTCCCAACACATTATCCGCGTCACATTCTGGAACAAGCCGCGATCTCTGGCGCTTTTGTACCAGGTGCCGTTGATGCTGACTTACAAGGAACCGCTGACAAGCTGGCCGCTCGTTTGAACCTTATTGCGGTTGAATACGAAAAAGGGTGGAGCGGACGGATCACACAAGATCATGGCATGCGTCTGGCGCGCATTTTGCGCGGTGTCGAAGAAGTTCGCACACTAGATGGCAAAATGTTGCGTTCTGGCGAAGCACGTAAAACAGGTAGCTTTACCAAAAGTTTACAAGACGTTTACGAGTTGCCAGCCACCTTGGCTCGCAAAGATCGCAATCAGGTTATCCATGGTCCAATTGATTTGCTGGATGCCATTTTGGGCGAAGGCGAAAAAGGTCTGTCCCTACAACGCTACAAAGGTCTTGGCGAAATGAACCCAGACCAGCTGTGGGAAACTACTCTTGACCCAGACGCACGCACGTTGCTGCAGGTTCAGGTTTCGGACATGGCGGAGGCCGACGATCTGTTTACCAAGTTGATGGGAGATGTCGTTGAGCCACGTCGTGAATTCATTCAGAAAAACGCTCTGAGTGTTGAAAACCTCGACTTTTAAAAGCCTGCTGGCATTGATTTTAAACAATGCCAGCAAACGCTATTGACCCACTTAATTGACAATAACTCCGCATGAAGTGCACCGGCTACCTTAATACTTTTGAGAATGTCGATCATATCACGCGGCGCGACGCACAATGCATTCGGCCCGGCAATCTCTTCGGACAGGGATGCGCCCTGAGGCACTTCAGCTAAGCCAATGCCTGGCTCTTCCTCGATTGCAACGTCAGTCCGTGGAACAACAACCGTTTCACCATCGGCAAATGGATTTAATTGAACAGCCAGCCGTGCTTCCTGAATCCGGAGCACAAGATTGCGTTGCGAAACTGCAACGCGTGACAATCTCACGTCTTTGCCCATCACAATTGTTCCTGATCGTTGATCCACCAAAACACACGCTTTGCGCTCTGGTTCAATTTCTATGCTTTCGATCCATCCAAGCGAATGGGCAACGGAACGCATCTTAGTCGACGGGACATTCAAAGAAACCGTTCCAGAATCTGTCATCAAGGCAACACAACTGCCAAAGTCCTTGTTAATAACCTGCTCAATCCGCGCAACGGTGGTTAAATCGACTTAGGAACCATTCGCCGTCATGTGATCTTCGCCACGTCGGCGTGACAATTCGATCTGCTTTTGACGCTCGCGAAACCGCTCTTTGTCTGAGTCAGAGGTCTCATCAACACATTGATGACAGCTGACGCCAACGGTAAATTCAGCACGCTTCATGTCTTCTGGAAACAACGGACGTCGGCAGGCGTGGCACAATGTATGCTCACCAATTTTTAGACCGTGGCCTACGCTGACACGATTGTCAAAAACAAAGCAATCGCCCTGCCATGTGCTTTGCGCCTCTGGCACTTCTTCGAGGTATTTCAGGATGCCACCCTTAAGGTGGTACACATCTTCAACGCCTTGTCCCAACAGGTAGTTGGTCGATTTCTCACAACGAATACCGCCTGTGCAAAACATCGCAACCTTCTTGTTATGAAAGCGATCTTTGTTGGCTTCCCACCACGCAGGGAATTGACCAAAGGTGGACGTCTCGGGGTCAATCGCACCGTCGAAGGTGCCGATCGCCACTTCGTAATCATTGCGCGTATCAATCACGACAACATCGTCTTGCGCTATCAAATCGTTCCAATCTTTAGCCTGCACATAATTGCCCACAGCAGAAAGAGGATCAACATCGGGCTGTCCCATCGTCACGATTTCGCGCTTCAAACGCACTTTGATTTTTCCGAAAATCTGCTTCTCTGCAAAACTCTCTTTCCACTCCAAACCAGTACAACCCGGAAGGCTGCGAAGGTGTGCCAATACGGCGTCGATGCCAGTACGTGGACCGGCAATCGTTCCGTTGACCCCTTCATTGGCGAACAGGATCGTGCCCTTCACGTCTTGCGCATTGCACAAGGCGCGCACGGCTGGACGCAATGCGTCAGCATCTTCGAAACGGGTGAAGTGGTATAATGCAGCAATTGTAATCATGGGCGCTCAGATACGCCTAAGTGGGTCCTTGGACAAGGGGTTTGCATTACCACCAGCTTACGGCGATCATAACCTCGCTACAAATACCGTTGAAGGATACCTGATGACCCACGCGTTGATCGTAATTGATGTGCAAAATGACTTTTGCCTAAATGGCGCGTTGGCCGTTTCTGGAGGGCATGAAATTGTGTCGGGCGTCAATGCGTTGATGTCGAGGGCTGATGCCGTTGTGCTGACCCAAGATTGGCATCCTGCGGGCCATTCGTCCTTCGCATCCTCACACACAGACAAAGGGCCGTATGAACTAACAAAGATGCCTTATGGCGATCAGGTTCTTTGGCCAGATCACTGCGTTCAAGGGACGGACGGCGCGCTATTTCGTGCCGATCTAAATCAGGACCGCGCTGACATAATTATTCGCAAAGGGTATAACCATTCAATCGATAGCTATTCAGCGTTTTTTGAGAACGATCAAAAGACCCCAACCGGACTTGAGGGATACCTGCGCACGCGCGGGATTTCCAAACTGGTCATAGTTGGATTGGCCACAGATTTCTGCGTTAATTTCTCAGCAATGGATGCCGCCAAGCTTGGGTTTAATGTCACCGTAAAGATGGACCTATGCCGCGCCATTGATGTGGATGGATCATTCAACGCTGCCATTGCAGGCATGAAGGGAGCAGGCGTAACACTAGCCTGATCCTTGCAAGTCACATGAGCGTTTGCTTTAAGCGCCTAAACATCCACCCGGAGCCGTAAAAATGGTCGATATTGCAACACGCGTTTGGAACCACAAATGGAAAATTGATCCAATTGTGCGATCCCTGATCGATACCGACTTTTATAAGCTTCTGATGTGCCAAAGCATTTTTCACAACAAGCCAGACACCCACGTCAAATTCAGTCTGATCAACCGCTCGACCAAAATTCCATTAGCCGACCTGATTGATGAGGGCGAATTGCGTGAGCAACTGGATCATGTGCGCTCCCTTTCGCTTAGCCGTGGAGAAAGCACATGGCTGCGCGGGAACACGTTTTATGGCAAACGCCAGATGTTCCAACCCGACTTTATGGAATGGTTCGAAGGACTGCGTTTGCCACCCTATCACCTTGAACGCGTAGGCGATCAATACGAGCTGACGTTCGAGGGCAAGTGGCACGAAGTCATGTTGTGGGAAATCCCTGCTTTGGTGATTTTAATGGAGCTGCGTGGCCGTGCAGTTTTGGACAAAATGGACAAGTTCGAACTGCAAATTCTATATGCCCGTGCCATGACCCGCGTTTGGGAAAAGATCGAGGTTCTGCGCGATATCAAGGGCCTCTCGGTCGCAGATTTTGGAACACGGCGCCGTCACTCATATCTATGGCAAGATTGGTGTGCACAGGCCATGCGTGAAGGGTTGGGAAATTCGTTTTCTGGCACCTCGAATTGTAAGATCGCAATGAGCCGCGAGATGGAAGCTATCGGCACCAACGCTCACGAATTACCCATGGTTTACGCGGCCTTAGCCAAAGACGACGCAGCACTCGCACAGTCCCCATATGATGTTCTAAAAGACTGGCGTGATGAACACGAAGGCAACCTTCGCATCATCCTGCCTGACACCTACGGCACCCAAGGTTTCCTTGATAAAGCACCTGATTGGTTGGCCGGTTGGACTGGCATTCGAATCGACAGTGGGGACCCTGCAACAGCGGCGCAAATCGCAATCGATTGGTGGGTATCCCGCGGCGAAGATCCACGTGAGAAACGCGTCATCTTTAGCGATGGGTTGGACGTAGATAAGATCAAAGATTTACATGGGAAGTTCCACGACAAAACAAACATATCATTCGGTTGGGGCACACTGCTGACCAACGACTTTCGCGCGCTTGTGCCCGACGATGCGCTGGCTCCGTTTTCTCTGGTCTGTAAGGCTGTTGAAGCTAACGGATCACCCACGGTAAAATTATCAGATAACCCGAACAAATCGATGGGCCCAAAGGCCGAAATTGAACGCTACAAACGCGTGTTTGGTGTGGGTGAGCAAGAGGTGCAGGACGTCTTTGTCTAGCTCTTTTTAGGCTGCGTCCTTTCACGCCATACAATCAGCAAACCGCCCGCTGCGATCAGGAGCGCACCGGGAAATAATGTGCCCCAAGGGGCCTCATCAAAGAACAACCAGCCCAGCACAAACGCAAGCGGAATTCCGAAGTAGCTGAAGGGCGCAAGATTGCTTTGTTCCGTCATCCGGTAGCTAACGATAAGGAACAAAACAGCCGTCCCCCCAAAACCACCCATCGCGATGATCCACCCCAGATCAGAAGCAGCGGCGATCGGTGTGAAACCAGTCCAGAAATAGGCGATCAGGAACGCGCCAATTGCGGCGGTGAAAGATGAATATAGGTTCACCAATGGGCTGGGAACATCATCATCAAACAGCCGCGCAGTAACGCTAACCAACGCATAAAATGCGGAGGCCGCGAGAGGCAAAAGCGCATATACAGAAAAGCTATCCGTGCCCGGTTGAACGACCATGATGACACCAGCAAAGCCGATCAATACAGCACACCATCTGATCCACCCAACGCGTTCTCCAAGCAACGGAATTGCCAGTGCAGTGGTGAACAATGCGCTTGCATAAGTGATAGTAGACGCTGTGGCAAAAGCCATTAATCCCAATGACATATAGAAACACAACTGAGCAAAGGTGACGACTGCACCCCGTAATAAACCAAGCTTCCATTGGCGGATTTTCAAACGCTTTCCGCCATCGCGCCACGCCTTTGAAGACCACAGCGCGATGATGGATGGTATCAACCCAAACAGATTGCGCCACGCGGATAATTCCGCGGCGGAATAACTATCAGAAAGATGTTTGATAATCAGCGCCATCGCATCAAAAAGTGTCAAAGCCACGAGGCTTAGAATGATGGCGAGACCTGTTCTATCTGTGGGGCGCATGGGATTCCAAAAATTTGTTCACTTCACCCTAGCTGGATTGATCAAAAACGTATGCCTGAAAACGACAGCCTTAACTGTCAGGATCGACCTTACCGCGCATGTTCTTAACCTCACCACGGACCTTTTTCGCTTTGATCCTGCGGTTCTTTGAACCCAATGTGGGACGTGTCGCGATGCGGCGTTTAGGGGCAACCAAAGCCTTGCGAATAAGGTCTACAAGGCGTTCTCGCACCAACTCTCGATTGCGCACCTGACTGCGGGTTTCGTCACATTGCAGGATCAATGCCCCATCCAATGTCCAACGCCGTCCAGCCAACCGTTTAAGGCGTATTTTGACAGGGACGGTAAGGGACGGGCTCCGCTCTGCTTCAAAGCGCAATTCCACTGCACTAGAGACTTTATTGACGTTCTGACCACCTGGGCCAGACGCGCGCATAAAGCTTTCTGATAGCTCCCAATCGAGCAGGGTGATGTCATCATTGATGCGGACCATAGTGCCCCTATACAACGCAATGCGCCCACAAAAAAGGGCCGCCCTAAATCGGGCGACCCTTTCGAAATTTTAAGGAGAGATCCTGGTTAGACCGGATCGATCCACTTTGGCGGTTCTTACCGTCAAGGGTTGCCTTAACGGGCGACCTCCAAAGCTGTTCCAAAACCACTCTCCAATATCTTTCTAGACACTAGATCACCTCCTTTTCATTTGTTGAACTCACTTGAATCTTTGCACAGGTTTTGAAAATCACAAAGAGATTTTTACAAAAACTTTTGTGACACAATATAAGGGTTAATCGACCGTACAATTATCCAGACGCCGTAAAACGTGCAAAATAGATGCTGATCTGTACAATTGCGTGCCCGTCAAACGTACCAAATTGCGTGAAATTTAACAAACTGCACAATTTGATGTCTATTTTGTACAGTCCGGCAATCTCGCAGCGATTAACCATCCCTTTACGAAGGCGCTTTGTTAGCCTTTTGTGGAAGCGATTAACGTTAAGAAAATTATTCACACCGTGACAGACCAAACCGGCTATTGCCACTTACCATTTTGGTAGCTT
>JABGTH010000223.1 GCA_018647275.1 Paracoccaceae bacterium | reverse complement strand
TTTCTTCGGCGTCGTATTGACCGTCAGTGCGCGCGACGCGCACAAGTAACGCAGTCAAGGCCAGACGAGCATCGTGGTCCGGCAGTTGGGTTGGGGCGGGAGCGGTTAAACGCTTAAGAAAATCTGCAAACATAATAATCATATAGCGTTTGTCGGTCTCCGCGCCAATGGGCCTAACCAAAATAGCCTTCAACAATCACCATATTCGCCTCAGAAACTGGGTCGCGAATGGCCTTAGCCATTTGATATTCTTCGCTTTCATAACATGCCAAGGCATCTGCGTAACTTGGGAATTCGATGACCACGGTTCGTGGACTCCAAGCGCCCTCAGGGTTTTTCTGATCGCCACCTCGAACTAGGAATTTACCACAAAATTCGGCCAAAGGCGCGGCGTTGGCTTGGCGATAAATGTCATAGGCTTCAGGGTCATGTACGGTTGCGTGGGCGATCCAATATCCTTTGGCAGTCATCTGAGTTCCTTTGTTTAAAGTGGTGCGAAAACCGTTGTGATGTGTTTGGCTGTGGTGTCTGTGCCGTATGGTGCATTGATAATAAACATACCGGACCCAATCATGCCATGCCCTTGTTTTGCTGGGCTAAACCGAACTTCATGGCGCATTGCGTCATGGTGAACCTCTTCCAGCATTCTCAACATGGTGGTGTGTGATCCGTCCATCAAAATCGGATACCAAAGGGCAATGACTCCCACGTTCCAAGACCGCGCATAACGTCGGATGTGGCCGGGGATCAGATCGTAATCAGTCTTAATTTCATAGCTCGGATCGATCAACATCATGCCGCGACGTGGGGTTGGGGGGAGGAGGCTGTGGGCGGTGGCGAAGCCATCGCGGTTGTGGCAACTGACGGGGTAGGGCGACATGGCGTAATCGAGCGCAGCATGTTCGCCTGGATGCAATTCGCACAGGTGAATTTTGTCTGTCTCGCGTAATAGTGTGGCGGCGATTAACGGGGAGCCCGGATAAGCATTTTTTCCATGTGTTTCATTGGTTTGCGCCAAAATATCGCCATAGGCCGTACCCTTGAATTTGTCGCGCAAAAGGCCGACGCCTTTCGCGGCTTCACCCGTTTTGAGGGCCTCATCTGCGTCCAGATCATAGACTGCACGACCAGCGTGGGTTTCAAAGTAGCTGAGGGGTTTGTCCTTGAACGTTAAGTATTTCAACATGCTGGATAAAAGAGCATGTTTGTGGACGTCGGCGAGGTTACCCGCGTGATATATGTGTTGATAACTAAGCATAGGGGGTTATGAGGCCAAGTGAGGGAAGAGCGCAACGGTAAACGGGGCGTTCGCCGCGATTGCAGGGGGCAATGAGCAGAATGGGGCATGTTCTTTACATATTGAGCGTACCAGTTCGCACTCAGATCAATTGGATTTCAAGAAACTGCACAGATCACAGGGCAATCTGTACAGTTCAGCGCCGCAACCCCACTTAACCAATTGTTAAACACCGGGGTGTATTGACGTTTGAAAACGGACAGTGACCTTTGGTTAGAAATTGCACGTAACGGATAGAGGCACTTCGCGATTGACGGCCCCAGCTGGTGACTCTAGAGACCCCATTCGTTTGATCACTTCGAGGACTACATCATGACCACTCACACCCACACATTGGGCATTGATTTTGGCACCTCGAACACGGCGGCGGGATACGCGGTGGATGGCAAGCCCAAGCTGATCAAACTGGCAGGGGATCAAACCACGATGCCCACCACATTTTTTTTCGATTTCGACAGCCGCAAAACGCTGACCGGGGAACCCGCAAACCAAGCGCTGCTTGACGGTTTGGACGGGCGTTTCATGCGCGCGCTCAAACGCGTGCTGGGCACCACCCTGATGCATGAAAAACGCCAAGTGCTGAACAAGCGTGTGACTTTTGTTGATATTATTGCCGGGTTCCTGCGCGAGGTTAAGGTGCGAGCAGAAGCCGACACGGGCCTGACATTTGACAACGTGATTTCGGGACGCCCCGTTGTGTTTCACGGCGCGGGTGATTCGCGCGAACAGCAGGCCGAAGAT
>JABGTH010000093.1 GCA_018647275.1 Paracoccaceae bacterium | reverse complement strand
TTGCGGCCAATTTTCATCACGACCAATGCGTCTGTGTCTGCCATGCGGCGGGACAATTCGTCTTGGGGCAGGGTGCCCATCAGAACGGTCAAAACATCATCGCCCCAAGTAATTGGATGACCCGTTGCCGTCCATGCGCCCGACATTCCAGTGATCGCAGGAACCACATCAACAGGCACGTCATTTTTCAGGCGTTCATACATGTGCATGAACGAACCGTAGAAAAACGGATCGCCTTCGCACAAAACAACAACGTCTTCGCCAGATTGGGCGAGGGCACGCAGGTGTGTCGCGCAATCCTCGTAGAACGCAGCAAGGATTTCGTTGTAACGCGGATCACTCAGCGGAATTTCAGTGGTGACTGGGTATTCCATCGCTAATTCGATGACGCCCTCGGGCAGCATTGATTCAGCAATCTGCCTTGATTGCCCTTTGCGTCCTGCCTTGCGGAAAAAGGCAACATGTTTGGCGTTACGCACCAGGCGATCCGATTTCACGCTTAATAAATCAGGATTACCAGGTCCGAGGCCAACGCCATATATTGTACCTGTGCTCATTCTGCACGGCTCGCAATAGCATTGATCGCGGCAACTGTGATTGCGGACCCGCCCAAGCGGCCTTCAACAATGGCCCATGGTAACGGGTTGGCTTCTCGCAACGCTTCTTTGCTTTCTGCGGCACCGATGAAACCAACAGGGCACCCGATGATAGCGGCGGGACGTGGGCAGTCGGGGTCTTCTAACATGTTCAACAAATGGAACAGCGCAGTTGGTGCATTGCCAATAGCGACCAATGCGCCCTCAAGGTGTGGACGCCACAATTCAAGTGCTGCAGCGGAGCGTGTATTGGACATCTCTTTGGCCATGTCAGGAACCCGTGGATCACGAAGGGTACAGATCACTTCATTGTCCGCAGGCAGACGTTTGCGCGTAACACCCTCGGAAACCATATAGGCGTCGCACAGAATTGGTGCACCATTTTGCAATGCAGCACGTGCGGCCGGGCCAAATGTATCTGAAAAGCGCACATGTTTTGCTAGATCAACCATGCCAGCGGCATGGATCATACGCACTGCGATGCTTTCGTGATTGTCGTCAAAACGGGCCAAATCAGCTTCTGCCCTGATGGTGGCAAAGCTGCCTTTGTAGATGGTCGCGCCATCGGTCTCATAGGTGTATGGCATCAGTGGCGTCCTAATTCGTTGATCACGGCGTCTATAATAGAGTCGGGTTTGATCCCTTGAAGCACTGGGACATCCCACGAAACCCCGTTCAAAACAAGGTCAAAGCCGCCGTTCTGCCCTACAAACACGACATCCGCATTGCGCGGTCGCGCACAACCTTTGGTACAGCCTGATACGTGCAATGACCGACCATTGAGATGTGGGGTGAGTGCACGTGCAATGGCGCGGGTTTTTTGTTTGGTAGCGGAGCAAGCTGGTGCTCCGGGGCAGGCATCTACGCCAAGTTCAGGTGCGTCTGGTATAGTGAGAAAACTGGTTTTTCCTGCGTCTAATTGGCCGCTCAGGAGAAACATGCGTGAATGCGTGAGCGTCAGTGTTGAAGTTGAATTTGCGGACAATAACGCGCGTAATTCGGTGGTAGGTAAGCTGCCAAATGGTGCACCAAAAACGCGCGCTTGGGGCAACTGTCCGGGCACAAGTTGTGGAGCAGGCTTGTGCGAGGTTTCGCGCGCGAAACGAAGAGGCAAAGGCACTGACCCAAGATGTGGGGCCATGCGCCGTATATCGTTGTCGCGGGTTTGTGTGAACCAACGTGCGATGTTGATTAATTCGTTAATCGCATTGCCTGCTGTGACAGCTGCGCCACGGGGCGAACCATCGGCACGAACGATCAAGCCATAGGGGCCTGTTTCGATCCGAATATCGGCCGGTGCATCGCTAAGTTGGGGTGGGCCATCAACATCAATTGCAAAACCGAATTTGCTGGGTAACTCTGGAAGTTCAGCTAGGCGTTCTGTGAGTTCAAGCGCAAGGCGCGCCGCTAGGCCATCAGTTGATCGCAGTGGAGCACAGATGATGTTGCGCCGCGCTTCGAGTTCAGGGGTTTCATCAAGTAGTTCGAGCACGAGCAATTCATCAAGAACGGCTTGATGATCGTGTGATTTGATCCCGCGCAGTTGTAGGTTCGCACGATTGGTGAGGTCGATGACACCGTTGCCAAATGTCATG
>JABGTH010000094.1 GCA_018647275.1 Paracoccaceae bacterium | reverse complement strand
ATATGAATGGACGCAACATATAGAACCCTAAAACAGAATGGGCCACAACGTGAACGACACGCCACAACCCCCTGAAAATGATGAAAAAGACCTACCTGATCGTCCAGTGTATGAGGGTCCATCTGTTTCAATAGAACATGAAATGCGTACCTCCTATTTAGACTACGCCATGTCTGTTATCGTCAGTCGGGCGATTCCTGACCTTCGCGATGGTTTGAAACCGGTCCACCGCCGCATCCTTTATGCGATGCACGAGACCAACAATACGCATGACAAATCCTACCGTAAGTCCGCTCGTGCGGTTGGCGAAGTGATGGGTAAATATCACCCGCATGGAGACTCTGCCATCTATGATGCGCTGGTGCGTATGGCTCAAGATTTCTCTATGTCGTTGCCCTTATTGGACGGCCAAGGCAATTTTGGTTCCATGGACGGCGATAATGCGGCTGCAATGCGTTACACCGAAGTGCGCATGGACAAACCAGCGGCATACTTATTGTCAGACATCGACAAGGACACTGTTGATTTCCAAGACAATTACGATGGTAAAGATCGCGAACCGACAGTTCTGCCTGCGCGCTTCCCAAACATGTTAGTGAATGGCGCTGGTGGTATTGCTGTGGGTATGGCGACCAACATTCCGCCGCACAACTTAGGTGAAGTTATTGAGGCCACTTTGGCCTTGATACAAGAGCCCGATTTGTCCTCTGAGCAATTAATTGAATACGTACCAGGCCCCGATTTCCCCACCGGAGGTATCATGCTGGGCCGTACTGGAGCACGTAAAGCCTATCTTGAAGGCCGCGGCAGCGTAATCGTTCGCGCCAAGACCCGCGTTGAAGAGATTCGCAAAGATCGTTATGCCATCATTTTGGACGAAATTCCATACCAAGTGAACAAAGCGACTATGATTGAACGTATCGCAGAAGCGGCGCGTGACAAGAAGATCGAAGGCATCGCTCACGTTCAGGACGAATCTGACCGCAATGGTGTACGTGTCGTGATCGAACTGAAGCGCGATGCGACCGCAGAAGTTGTCATGAACCAATTATTTCGCTTCACGCCAATGCAAACCTTCTTTAGCTGCAACATGCTGGCCCTAAACGGTGGCCGTCCGGAACAGCTGACATTGCGCCGGTTCCTGACGTCCTTCATCGACTTCCGCGAAGATGTCGTTGCACGCCGCACAGCGTATAACTTGCGTAAAGCCCGTGAGCGTAGCCACGTGTTATGTGGCTTGGCTGTTGCCGTATCAAACATCGATGAAATCGTTGCTGCTATTCGATCATCTGCTGATGCGGCAGAAGCGCGCCATAAATTGATGACACGCCGCTGGCCTGCGGCTGACATCCTGCCCTACATCGCCTTGATTGATGATCCGACCCATACGGCAAACGACGACGGTACATATAACCTGTCCGAAGTCCAAGCGCGCGCTATTCTTGAATTGCGTCTGCAACGCTTGACCCAAATTGGCGTCAAGGAAGTCACCGACGAGCTGGAAGAACTCGCCGCTAAGATCAAGGAATACCTTGAAATTTTGGGCTCCCGCGAGCGGATCATGGGTATAATTGCGGATGAATTGGCCGAAATTCGCGACCAATTCGCGGTTCCGCGCCGCACTCAGATCGTTGACTGGTCTGGCGACATGGAAGACGAAGACCTGATCGAAAAAGAAGACATGGTCGTGACTGTGACCTCTGGTGGCTACATTAAGCGCACACCACTTGTCGATTTCCGCGCCCAGAAGCGTGGCGGCAAGGGCGTTGCAGGGATGCAGACCAAAGAGGAGGATGTCATAACGACCCTCTTTGTGGCCAATACACACACCCAATTGCTGTTCTTTACGACAGACGGAATGGTCTACAAACTCAAGACATGGCGACTACCACAAGGAGGTCGCACGTCCAAAGGTAAGGCCATCGTCAACATCCTGCCAATTCCAGTTGGCGTCTCAATCGCGGCAATCATGCCGGTGGATCGGGATGAAAAGGAATGGGACGACTTGCAAGTGGTCTTCGCCACATCCGCTGGTACGGTCCGTCGCAACAAACTGTCTGACTTCACCAATGTGAAAGCAAACGGCAAGATTGCAATGAAGTTTGAGGATGAACACGCCGAGACGACAATGATCAACGCACGCATCGCATCAAATGATGATGATGTCATGTTGATCACCAACTCTGGTCGCGCCATTCGTTTCCCTGCGACAGACGTCCGTGTGTTTAACAGCCGCGCCTCTGTTGGCGTTCGTGGAATCAAATTGAATGGTGACGACACAGTTGTGTCTATGTCGATCATTCGCCACTTCGATGCGACATCTGAAGAACGCACAGCCTATCTTAAAATGCGCCGTGCTATGGCGGGTCTCGCTGATGACACAGACACAGATGAAGACGACGCACCTGCTGATCCTAACTTCTCAACCGAACGCTACGCAGAAATGTCCGCTTGTGAGAACTTGATCCTGACGATTACGTCTCAAGGCTCTGGCAAACTGTCCTCCAGCCACGATTACCCCGTTCGCGGGCGTGGTGGTATGGGCGTCACAGCAATGGACAAAGCGATGCGCGGTGGCGAGATAGTAGCATCCTTCCCTGTCGAGCTAGACGACCAGATCATGTTGGCCACGTCCAAAGGCCAATCGATCCGCGTACCGGTTCAAGGCATTAGTTTCCGCTCACGCAGCGCAGGTGGTGTTAAGGTCTTCAACACAGGCAAGAACGAAGTTGTTGTGAGTGTTGCATGGATTGCTGAACAAAATGACGACGATGGTAACGCTGAAGGCGGCGAAACCACTGAAGAATGATGCTCTTAATCTAAGAGTAACACACCTATGACATCCTGCGCTTTGACACCAACAGTCGGAGCGCAGGACGAACCTTTACCACTGCATGATAGATCTGAAACAAGACGCAAAGGCGCTGACCATTTCCATCGCGGTCGACACTTGGAAAACCCATCTGAAAAAGCAGGTAAGACCAATCACTGACGCATGTTGCGTCGTAAGCTGAATCTTGCCTTTGAAAATCACAGCGATTTTTTACTCGAAATTGAAGTTAACGACCTTGCGCAACTGGACTTTGCCTTTCGCGAAAACGGTAAACAGGACGAAGATGTGGCCCGACTGCATCGCGCAGTCCACGACTTGGTCGGGAACAGTTCCATCGGCCTATATCGATCTTACCCTGATCCAGAACGGTCAGAGCGAATGGCACTTATCTAATAGTAAATTGGGGTTCAAAAAGGTCTGCCGGACCAGTCCTAATGTGCCACAATACGAGCAACTTCTAACACTTCTGGTCCCGTCCAAGGATCAGATTGAGCTAACAAAACATTTGCGCCAACGAACGCAATTGAAACTAAAAAAACAAATAATTTCACAATGGTACGCCCTAAACTCACTGCTTCCGTCTATTTGGAGGGTGTTGGAGCGCAAGTTTATGGGAAGTTTCTCAATCGGACATCATTTTGGGGTTTGAGGCCGTCAATCAGATGCAAGAAGACTGCGTATCTCCAAGGATAAGCAGTCTTTTCAGGGTTTTAGTGTAGAACTCTTACAGCTTATAAATATCGCTGAATTTGGTTTTTAGGTAATCAATCAAAGGCTGCGGATCAGGCGCACGACCGCTGGCTTTTTCAATGACCTCGCGTGGTTCATACAATCCACCGTGTTTTTGCACGTTGTTTTGCAGCCATCCAGTTGCACGTGCAGTATCGCCTTGGGCCAACTGCTCATCTAATTCTGGGATTGCTTCGCACATCGCCTCATTTAAGCAACCCGCATAAACATTGCCCAATGAATACGTAGGAAAATAGCCAAACAGACCAACGGGCCAGTGCACATCTTGCAGCACGCCATTGCTGGCCTTGTCCACTTTATAGCCGAAATCGGCCTCGAAACGATCATTCCATGCTGCCTCAAGATCACCGACCTGAAGATCGCCCGCCATCAACGCCCGCTCTAGATCGAAGCGCAACAGCACATGTAAGTTGTACTGAACCTCGTCGGCTTCCGTGCGGATATAGCCATCGTTCACACGATTGACCGCGCCGTAAAACGCCTCTGCGTCTGGAATTCCAAAGTCCCCAAAGGTCT